>JAIORT010000421.1 GCA_021107975.1 Bacteroidales bacterium
TAACCCGGGCAGTGCTCCGGAAATAGAAAGAACACCTGAGACCGTTCAATTGTCTTATGGCTCTCAACTTGGTGATGTTAGTATTCCGATAAGTGCAATTATTACCGACCCTGAAGAACCTTTCGTTCAACAGGCGGTTCTTTATTATCGTACTATAGGAGAAACAAGTTTTTTAAATGTTGTAATGAGTGATCTTGGAAGTGATCTTTATTCCGCTGATATAGAGGCAGCAGTTGTTGTAGAACCAGGTGTGGAGTATTATATTAGCGCAACAGATGGTCAGTATGTTGTAACAGATCCTTCAATAAATCCTCAGAATGAGCCTTATTCAATAGCGGTTTTCCCAAATGAAGTACCACAAATTATTCATAATCCGGTTACATATTCACCATTAAATCAGGATATACTTATTTCTGCCGAAATTACCGATCAAACAAATTATGTTGAATATGCTGCTGTTAAATATAGAGAACCAGGTGGTAATCCGGTATATACAGTTATTGATATGACTAATGTCAAAACAGATCAATATGAGGCAGTAATACCTGCAAGTGTTGTAAATAAAAGTGGAGTAGAATATTATATATACGCAGTAGATGATTATGGAACAGTTGGTTTAAATGGTACTCCTGACGATCCACATTTTATATCCACACCTCAATCTATCGATAATAATACTCTAATCAGCAGTATAAATATATTTCCAAATCCTTACAATCCAAATAATGGTAGTTTAAAAATTAATTATACATTAGCTCAAGATGCTTTGGTTTCGGCGAAAATTTATGGAATACAAGGTTCAATTATTACAACAATCTTTTCTGATGTAAAACAAGCTCCCGGAGTTGTACATAATATTGAATGGAATGGAAGAAACTCCAATAATGAAATTGTTGGTAATGGAGTATATATTTATGTGATAGAAATAAATAATAATAAGGAATATGTTGGCAAAATATCCATTGTCAGGTAAACTTTTTAAAGCTAATTCATAAAAAAAGAGCAGTTTGATATCAGACTGCTCTTTGTATTTATAAAGAAACCGTTTTTTAATTCTTGCTTTTCTTCTGCTTTTTAGCTTGCTTTTTGACTTTCTTATCCGCCTTTTCTCTTATTACAGCTTGCGCTGCTGCAAGTCGTGCAATCGGAACCCTGTACGGAGAACAGCTTACATAATCCAATCCAACCCTGTGGCAGAACTCCACTGATGAAGGTTCGCCGCCATGCTCACCACAAATTCCCAACTTGATATTTTTCCTGGTTTTCTTTCCCTTTTTGCATGCCATTTCAACAAGTTGTCCCACTCCTGTTTGATCCAACACCTGGAACGGGTCAATATCTAAGATTTTTTTATCAAGATAAACAGGCAGGAATTTACCAATATCATCTCTCGAATAACCGAATGTCATTTGTGTAAGGTCGTTAGTTCCGAATGAGAAGAATTCGGCTGATTTAGCAATTTCATCTGCAGTTAATGCAGCCCGTGGTACCTCTATCATGGTTCCAACGAGATAATCAATTCTGTTACCTCTTTCTTTAAAAACTTTTTCAGCAGTGCTTCTTACTATGTCTTCCTGCATTTTCATTTCGGAGAGCGTACCGGTAAGTGGTATCATAATTTCAGGAATTGCATTGATTCCCTTAGCTTTCAGATTGAGCGTCGCTTCAATTATAGCCCGGCTTTGCATTTCAGAAATCTCAGGATACGTGTTTCCCAGACGGCAGCCTCTGTGTCCCAGCATCGGATTAACTTCTGATAATTCATCTACTTTGGCTTTAACTTCTTTTAAAGAAATGCCCATCAGGTCTGCCATTTCCTGTTGTCCTTTTTCTTCATGAGGAACAAACTCATGAAGCGGAGGATCGAGCAAGCGTATGGTTACAGGCAGATCGTGCATTGCTGCAAAGATACCTTCAAAGTCCGCTCTCTGGATTGGCAGGAGTTTATCTAATGCTTTTCTGCGTCCCTCTTCGTCTTCAGCAAGTATCATTTCACGCATCGCCTGTATCTTACTTTCGCCGAAGAACATGTGTTCGGTACGGCAAAGACCAATACCTTTTGCGCCAAAATCACGGGCAACTTCAGCATCATAAGGTGTATCGGCATTGGCTCTTACGTACATTTTTGTAATTCCTTCAGCCAGTTTCATCAATTCGCCAAAATCGCCGCCCATTTTAGGTTCTTTGGTTTTAATCTTACCTTCAAAAACTTCTCCTGTTGAGCCGTTTAAAGAAATCCAATCACCTTCTTTAAATGTGTTTCCATCACAGGTTAAACTTCTTTGTTTATAATCTATCTTAATTGAAGCGGCACCTGACACGCAGCATTTACCCATACCGCGTGCAACAACAGCTGCATGAGATGTCATACCACCTCTTGCGGTAAGGATACCCTGTGCAACATTCATCCCTTTTAAATCCTCCGGCGAAGTCTCTATCCTGACAAGTATCACCTTTTTATTTTTATCAGCCCATTCTTCTGCTTCGTCGGCATGAAACACGATTTGTCCTGTGGCAGCTCCCGGTGAAGCAGGTAAGCCTTTTGCCACAACATTTCCACTGTCTAAAGCATCTTTATCAAATACAGGATGAAGCAATTCATCAAGTCTATTCGGTTCAATACGCATTAAGGCTGTCTTTTTATTTATCATACCTTCTTTGAGCATATCCATTGCAATTTTTATCATGGCTGCCCCTGTCCTCTTTCCATTCCTGGTTTGCAACAACCATAATTTATCATTCTGAATAGTAAACTCAAGGTCTTGCATATCTTTATAATGATCTTCGAGCTTTTGCTGTATTTCATCAAGTTCTTTGTAAACTTCCGGCATTACTTCTTCGAGTGATGGAAACCTTTCTTTTCTTTCTTCCTCCGATACTTTTGCAAGCTCAGCCCATCTTTCGGAGCCGATCTTTGTTATTTGCTGTGGAGTACGAATTCCGGCAACAACATCTTCACCCTGGGCATTGATTAAATATTCACCGTTAAAAATATCTTCTCCTGTTGCAGCATCTCTTGTAAATGCAACACCGGTACCCGAATCTTCGCCCATATTTCCGAATACCATAGCCTGAACGTTAATAGCTGTTCCCCAATCATCAGGAATTCCATTAAGTATCCTGTAATAAATAGCACGGTCGTTCATCCAGCTTCCAAAAACAGCCATTATTGAGCCCCAGAGTTGTTCCCACGGATCATCAGGAAAATCTTTTCCTGTTTTTTCTTTTACGGCTGTTTTAAATCTTTTAACTAATTCCTTAAGATCGTCAGTACTTAGCCTGGTATCAAGTTCAACACCTTTTTCTTCTTTCATCATATCAATAATCTCTTCAAACGGATCAATATCTTCTTTTGATTCCGGCTTCATTTCGAGCACAACATCGCCATACATCTGAACAAACCTTCTGTATGAATCCCATGCAAACCTTTCATTGCCCGATTTTTTAGCAATGCTTTCAACAGTCTTATCATTTAGTCCGAGGTTCAAAACCGTATCCATCATTCCCGGCATAGAAGCCCTGGATCCTGAACGTACCGAAAGCAAACACGGGTTTTCATTATCGTTAAATTTAGCACCCATAATATTTTCAATATTCCTCACACCTTCTTCGACTTCCGGTTTGATCAACTCAACCACTTTATCTTTTCCTTCCTGGTAAAATAATGTACAAACCTCTGTTGTAATTGTAAATCCCGGAGGAACAGGTATTCCTATTAAATTCATTTCTGCAAGGTTGGCGCCTTTTCCACCAAGTAAATTTTTCATCGAAGCATTACCTTCAGCTTTTTTATTTCCAAATGTATAAACGTGTTTATTCTCAAATTTTGCCATGATTTAAAGTATTTTAATGCTTATTTATTGATTGTCCGAACTTTACTATAATTGAATTTAGGGATGCGAAAATACAAAAAAATATTATCGGATATGGATTTTCAAATTAAGTCTTGAATCATTTTTTTTTAAATAATTTTTACAATTAATTTGTGTGTAAATAAAAAAACTCTATTTTTGCACTCCAAAAAAATAAAGTACGATGAAAAGGACATTTCAACCATCACGCAGAAAAAGAGCTAATAAGCATGGTTTTAGGGCAAGAATGGCTACTAAGAACGGGCGTAAAATACTTGCCAGAAGAAGAGCAAAAGGACGTAAGAAATTAACAGTATCTGACGAAAAGCTTGATAAGAGATAAACAGAAATAAAAAATCTCTTTAAGAGAATACGAAAAGGGGATAATGTAATGTTATCTCCTTTTTTCGTTTGTATTAAAATATTTTCTATGAATTTTAGTTAATTTTGTCGTAAAATAAACTGAACGAAAACGGGTTTGCAAATTTTCTCTCATGTAGTTCGCTTAAATCTACACAGTTAGATTGAAAGATTTTTGCAAAGTTTATGCGTTTCAGTATAAGTAATATGGGATTAACAGAAATAAATGCAATTACTTAAAACCATCCTCATAATAATTATTGTTTTTTACCTTTTCAGGTTGCTTGCAAGGTACATTTTTCCTTTATGGGCTAAATATTTTATAAGGAAAACCCAGCAGAAAATGGAAAAAGAATATCAGGAAAAAAATAAAAAGGAGGGGGAAATAAGTATTGACTTTGCACCGGGAAAAAACAGTATAACCGATGATATTGGAGAGTATATAGATTTTAAAGAAATAAAAGATAAAAACAAACAAAAAGATGAAAATGAATAATATATCTTTTAAAAGTATTGTACCCTACATTATTGCTGTAATTTTATTTGTTATTATCTCTCTGGCATACCTCAATCCATTGCTTGAAGGGAAAAAATTGAGACAGGGTGATATAACCCGTTTTAAAGGCATGTCGAAGGAAATTGTGGATTTCAGGGAAAAAACGGGAGAAGAGGCTTTATGGACAAACTCCATGTTCGGAGGAATGCCCGCATACCAGATATCGGTTGATTATAAAGGCAACCTAATAAAATATTTCGATAAAATATTTCGTCTCGGATTACCTCATCCTGCCAGTTTGGTTTTCCTTTACATGCTTGGTTTTTATATTCTGTTATTGGTTCTGAAAATTGATCCGTGGTTGAGTATTGCCGGAGCAATTGCGTTTGGGTTCTCCTCATATTTTTTCATTATCCTTGAAGCAGGGCATAACTCAAAAGCACATGCTATCGGATATATGGCTCCGGTACTTGCCGGAGTAATTCTGACATACAGGGGAAAATATATTTTAGGAGGTATTCTTACACTGCTTTTCCTTGCTCTTGAAATACGGGCAGGGCATCCGCAAATCTCATATTATCTTTTTCTTTTACTTCTTATTTTCGGAATAGCAGAATTAATTAATGCTATAAAATTAAAAAATTATCTGCCATTTATTAAATCTACGGCTGTTGTCCTGATCGCAGCCATAATAGCTGTGTTAACTCATATCACAAGTTTATGGTCGACTTATGAATACGGAAAATATACTATCCGTGGAAAAACGGAATTAACAACGGAACAGGAAAACAGGACATCGGGGTTGGATAAAGATTATGTTACTCAATGGAGTTATGGGAAAGGAGAAACGTTCTCTTTAATAATCCCTAATATTAAAGGAGGTGCCACAGGTGTTATAGGAGATAATGAATATGCCCTAAAGAATGTTGATAATCAATATAAGCAACATGTAGCAGGTAATAATCAGTACTGGGGTGAGCAGCCTTTTACTTCCGGACCTGTGTATGCAGGCTCTTTAATTATTTTCCTGTTTATTTACGGGTTATTCATAATTAAAGGAAGAATGAAATGGTGGCTGCTTGCTGCGACCGCTCTGTCAATTATGCTGGCATGGGGTAAGAATTTTATGCCATTAACCGACTTTTTCCTGGATTATATTCCGGGCTATAATAAATTCCGTGCTGTTTCAATGACACTAATTATTGCTGAATTAACAATCCCATTATTGGCATTCATTGCATTGAACCAAATTCTTAAAGATCCATCAAGTATTAAGAAAAAAGTGGAAATTTTTCAATTCCAGATTAATCCGCTTTATCTCTCATTCATTATAACTGCGGGTATTTCTTTATTGTTTGCTTTATTACCGAACACTTTTTTTAATTTTCTCAGCGACCAGGAAGTACAATCAATTGCACAACAAAAAAGCACAAACCCGAAATATGCCTCTCAAATAACAGATTTTTATGCCAATGTTGAAATAGCGAGAATGGCAATTCTTAAAGCAGATGCCTTCAGGTCATTTATATTTATATTGATTGGAGGAATTGTTCTTTGGGCTTTTTCAACCGGCAAACTGAAAAAAAATTACACATACATAATCGTTATAGCGTTGATTTTAGTGGATATGTGGGCGATTGACAAAAGATATTTAAATAATGATAATTTTGTCAGAAAATCAAAAACTGAAAAGCCCTATCTTAAAACTGCCGCTGATAAACTTATTTTAAAAGATGTTGACCCTAACTTCAGGGTTCTCAATCTCACAGTTGATCCCTTTGCTGATGCAAGCACATCATATTTTCATAAATCCATTGGTGGTTATCATGGCGCTAAACTCAGGAGATACCAGGAACTTTACGATCATCAGATCAAAGGGAAATTTAATATGAATGTGCTGAATATGTTAAACACAAAATATTTTATTCAACCTGATGAAAACGGGAAACCATCTGTTATACCGAATCTCCAGGCACTTGGGAATGCATGGTTTGTTGAAGAAATAAAATTTGTTACGGATGCAGATGAAGAACTTGAAACTTTGAGTGATTTTAATCCTGGAAAAACCGCCGTTATTGATGAAAGGTTTAACAAATACCTTGAGGGATTTTCACCTGTTTTTGATTCAACTGCTTTTATAAAATTAATCGAATACAAGCCGAATCATCTGAAATACCAGGTTAATACCCATAAAGACCTATTAGCAGTATTTTCAGAAATATATTATAACAAGGGCTGGAATGCTTATATAGATGGGGAATTAACTCCTCATTTCAGGGCGGATTATGTGTTACGCTCTATGATTGTTCCGGCAGGTAAACATCTGATTGAATTCAAATTTGAACCGAAAGTTTATAGAATTGGAGAGAAGGTGTCTTTTGCAAGTTCGTTGTTGTTAATACTTTTAGTTGTTGGATATGGTATTTTTGAAATAAGAAATTATTTCAGAAAAGCAGAATGAAAAAAGTCCTCATCATAACATATTATTGGCCTCCGAGTGGCGGGGCAGGAGTTCAGCGCTGGTTGAAATTTGTGAAGTATTTAAGAGAATATGGGTGGGAACCTATTGTATATACCCCTGAAAATCCTGAAATCCCCGCTTTTGATATTTCTCTCGAAAAAGATATTCCTGAGAATCTTACTGTATTAAAGACAAAAATCAGGGAACCATATTCTGCATATAAACGGTTTGTCGGGAGAAAAAAAGATGATAAAATCAAAACAGGATTTTTATCTGAAAAAAAGAATCCATCGCTATTGGAAAAAATATCCGTTTGGATCAGGGGGAACTTGTTTATTCCCGATGCAAGGAAATTCTGGATTAAGCCATCAATAAAATACTTAACAAATTATTTAAAGAATAATCCTGTTGATGCCCTTGTTTCTACTGGTCCGCCACACAGCATGCATCTTATTGCTTTGGGATTGAAAAAAAAACTGGATATTCCCTGGCTTGCCGACTTTCGTGATCCATGGACAAATATTGATTTTTATCATGACCTGATGCTTTCAAAAAATGCAGATAAAAAACACCGCAAACTTGAACATGAAGTATTAAGTGTTGCTGATAGTATAACGGTAATAAGCCCTTCGATGGCTAATGATTTTAACAGGCTTTGCCAAAGGAACTACTCTGTTATTACAAATGGTTTTGATAAAAGCGACATAGGACAAAATGAATTAGAACTTGATATGAAATTTTCAATATCGCATATTGGTTCTATGGTTAAGACACGCAATCCTGAAATCCTCTGGCAAGCATTGCACGAAATAATTATTGAAAATCGGAATTTCGAGAAAGACCTTGAAATTAAATTAATCGGACAGGTTGACTATTCCGTTGACCAATCGATGAAAAAGTTTAAGATTGATCAATTCGTAAAAAAAACTGACTACCTTCCACATGATGAGGTCGTAAAAATTCAGCAAAAATCACAACTATTATTACTGCTAATAAATAATACGCCCAATTCTAAAATGGTTTTAACCGGAAAACTGTTTGAGTACCTGAATTCAGGCAGACCAATTTTATGTATCGGTCCTAAAGATGGTGATGCGGCGAGGATAATAAAAGAAACAAAAACCGGGATAATCGCCGATTTTAATGAAAAAACAAAAATAAAATCTGAAATATTGACCTTTTATAAAGATTTCTTATCAAATAAAATTGATAATAAGTATAAAGGAAAAAACATAGATAAGTATTCAAGAAAAGTATTGACAGGAGATTTAGCATTATTACTTAATGAAATAACATTGAGCAAAAAAAGTTAAACCGGCAAAAAAACATCCAAAGCTCTGATATACTTAATTCTTATAAGTTATCCACTTCCATAATTCTTTGTAATTGATTTTTTTGCCGTACATCAAAATTCCTGTCCGGTATATTTTACCAGCCAGCCACGTTGCACCAAGAAATCCAAGAATCATTAAAACAATAGAAAGGTATAAATCGGTATAAGGCACTCCAAATGGTATCCTTATCATCATAATTACAGGCGATGTGAGTGGAAATATCGAAAGCCAGAATGCGGCAGGTCCATCAGGGTTATTCATTATAAATTGAGCCAATACTATTGATAAAATTAACGGGACCGTTATAGGCAACATAAATTGCTGGGTATCGGTTTCACTATCTACAGCAGAACCGATTGCGGCAAACAGAGCGCCATATAAAAAATAACCTCCGATAAAAAAGAACAGGAAAGAAAGGATAACAACTTCAAAATTTATTGACTGTATGGATTCAAAAATAGCGATTACCGATTCATTAATATCTCCTCCTTCCAGAGTGTTTTGAATATCTTCAGAAGGAATTTCGCCTCCATTAGTATTAACAGGAAGCATCTCGTTGTGAATTTTTAATTGCGAAGACTGATATGACGATATTTCATCTGAAAAAAATGACATAAATGTTGAAACAATTATTAAAGTAAAAATCACCCAGAGTGCAAATTGTGTAAGTCCGACCATAGCCACACCAACTATCTTACCCATCATCAACTGAAAAGGTTTTACCGAAGAAACGATAACTTCGACAATCCTGTTTGTTTTTTCCTCGATAACACCCCTCATAACCAGAGCACCATACATAAAAATAAAAATGTAAATCAGAATACCGCAAATAAAACCAACAGCCATACTTAATTCAGTCGAGCTTTTCTCTTCCTCGCCTCCTTCACTGATCTTAATAGTAAAAAGATTTATGTTTGTTTTTATTGATTTGAGTATATCGGGATCAACACCTGAAGCACTAAGCTTTAAGGCTTCAACTTCTTTGCGCATGATATTTTTTATGTATCCTTTTACAACGATATTAGGTTGTTTTGCGGAATACAACATGCCCGACTGAGGAACACTAAGCTCGGTTTTTGGAATATATAAAATGGCGTACAGGTCTTCGTTTGTAATATTCTGTTTCGCCGTTTCCAGGTCTGAGTCAAGTGTTAAAAACTTAATATTTTCAGTACTCCTGAATTTATCATAGAATAAACCGGTTTCATCAATTATTCCGACAAGTTTTGTTTCTCCTTCCAACTCTGCTATATAAACCGGAACAATGAACAAAGCAGCCATCAATATCGGTCCCAGGATGGTCATAATGATAAATGACCGCTTTTTAACACGGGTCAGATATTCACGCTTTATTATAAGTACTATTTTATTCATTTTCCTTAACCTTTGAAATAAATATATCGTTCATAGTCGGCAATATCTCATTAAAAGAGTGAATGGAAACATACGGAAGAAGTTCTCTGAGCAAATCATTTTGGTTTTTGCCATTCATAATCCGGATATTTGCTCTAAAAGTGTCTTCCTCTTTTGCCTGTTCAATTATTTTAAAATTATTACTTAAAATTTCGATTAAGTCCTTTTGCCGGTTTGTATAATTAATTTCATAAGTATTGGATTTATATTCTTTTTTAATGTCCTTCACCCTTCCTTCAAGAATTTTTTTCGATTTGTCAATCAGAGCGATGTGGTCACAAAGTTCTTCCACCGAAGCCATGTTATGTGTAGAAAAAATGATAGTTCCTCCATTTTCTTTTATTCTGAGAATTTCATCTTTTAAGAGATTAACATTTATAGGATCGAAACCGCTGAAAGGTTCATCAAAGATCAATAATTCCGGTTCGTGGATTATAGTTACTATAAACTGAACTTTTTGCTGCATTCCTTTTGAAAGCTCTTCCACTTTTTTGTTCCACCATGCCTGAATTTCAAATTTCTCGAACCACTCCCTGAGTTTTTTCAGCGCATCCGCTTTCGAAAGTCCTTTAAGCCTTGCGAGATACAATGCTTGCTCGCCGACTTTCATTTTTTTATAAAGACCTCTTTCTTCGGGAAGATAACCTATTTTTTCAATATGTTTGGATTGAAGCTTTTCATCGCAAAAAAACAATCTGCCACTATCAGGTGCTGTGATTTGATTGATAATCCTGATCAATGTAGTTTTCCCTGCACCGTTAGGACCTAACAGACCAAAAATGCTCTGCCCCGGAACGGAGATGCTGACTTTATCAAGCGCTTTGTGGTTAGCAAACTGTTTTGTTATATTTTGAGCCTCGAATAATGTTATCATCTTTTAATGAGTAAAGTATTCTTTCATCCTCGAAAAGAAGCTTTTTTCTTTTCCGGTAGGGCTTGGTTCAAAATTAGGAGAATGACTTAACCGTTCAAGCATTTCGCGTTCTTCACGTGTCAGGATTTTTGGTGTCCATACATTTATATTTATCAGTATATCTCCTGTGCTGTATGAATTCAGCGTAGGCAACCCTTTGCCTTTTAGCCGGAGAACTTTACCAGCCTGGGTGCCGGGAGTAATTCTTATCCGTGCTTTACCATCAATTGTAGGCACATCAATGGTTGAACCAAGAGCAGCATCAGTAAAACTTATGTATGTATCGTGTAACAGATTATTACCATCTCTTTCAAAATATTTATGCTCCTGCTCTTCGATTAAAATGATAAGATCTCCCGGAACTCCGTCTCGCGCACCTGCATTGCCTTTGCCACTCATCGAAAGTTGCATTCCGTGTTGCACGCCTGTAGGTATATTAATACTTATTATTTCTTCACCTTTAACTATTCCATTACCGGCACATTCCGCGCATTTGTTTGCAATTGTTTGTCCTTCTCCGCCGCAAGTCGGGCATGTGGAAGAGGTTTGCATTTGTCCGAGAAATGTATTTGTAATTCTTGTTACCTGTCCGGCTCCGTTACAGGTCGGACAAGTTGAATAGGAAGAACCCCCTTTAGCTCCTGTTCCGTTACATGAATTACACTTTACATATTTGTTGACTTTTATTTTCTTTTCAACGCCGTGTGCAATTTCTTCAAGAGATAGTTTAACTTTTACCCTGAGATTAGAACCCCGGTGAACTCTCCTCCTGGACTGCCTTGCACCTCCAAATCCGCTAAAACCTCCACCAAAGGCACCACCGAAAATATCACCGAACTGGCTGAAAATATCATCCATTGACATGTGGAATCCATTAGCTCCGAAACCACTGCCAACACCGGCATGACCAAACTGGTCATATTTACTTTTTTTGTCAGTGTCACTTAACACTTCATAAGCTTCTGCTGCTTCCTTAAACTTTTCCTCAGCTTCTTCATCACCCTGATTTTTATCAGGATGGTATTTCAATGCCATCTGACGGTATGCTTTTTTTATCTCACTTTCAGAAGCATTCTTCGAAACACCCAGCACCTCGTAATAATCTCTTTTTGACACTCTTTTTTATTGATTATTGATTATTGACTATTGTTAAGAATTATATTTTTTAACAAATAACATATAACTTTCATCTTATATTTTGTATCTCGTTTCTTGTATCTTATTGTCCGATAACAACCTTTGAAAACCTGATAACCTTATCATTCAGCATATATCCTTTTTCAGTTTCATCAACGATTTTTCCTATTAAATCTTCTGAAGGAGCAGGGATATATGCAATGCCTTCATGGAAATCAGTATCAAATTCTTTTCCAATGGCTTCAATTGGTTTAAGTCCTTTTTTCTCAAGAACACCTTTGAATTTATTAAATATTAAATTAATACCTTCTTTAAATGCATCACAGTCATCCGAATCCTTAGTTGATTTTATAGCTCTTTCAAAGTCATCCATCACCGGTAACAAATCGGAAATGACTTCGGCAGAAGCCGTTTTACTAAGATCAATCTTTTCTTTTATTGTACGTTTACGGTAATTATCAAATTCGGAATACAATCGCAGGTATTTATCATTTAGCTCATCTATTTTTTCCTGCAATTCTATTTTCTTTGCACTCTTCTTCTTAACAGGTTTTGCTTCTTTTTCTTCTCCTGTATCGTTCGCATTTTCAATATCTTCCTGTTGCATTTTATTATCAACAGTATCTTGTCGTTCTTTATTCATTTCCTCTTTATTATTGTTGTTGTTGTTTTTATTATACTAATGCTTAACAGAAATACAAAAATTGCAAAGGTCTGTCCAGCACGCATAACTGACTCTAATCAGCTATTGCTTCGCATACCTGATAAGATTCAGTATATAATAACTATCCTTCTTTTTTGCCCGCCGTGAAATCAAATAACCTGCCATGTAACAAATCAGGACAATGTGGCAGAAATAGTCTGAATATCAATATTGGACTGACAAAAGTAATTTTTCATTACTATTTTTTTGCAATAATTTTTGTATTATTGCCAAATATAAATCAAAAAATCAAAACAGGTTTGCAAAATTTCACACAACTAATAAGCTGAATGTCTGCATGCTTACACTCACTAATCTTTACAAATTCCTTTTCAACGGGTTTAAACAAGAAGAAAGTTGAAAAAGGATTAAAAAAGAAAGGTTTTAAATCAGCAAGTGGCGACCACAGATATTTTGTGTTTTATATTGATGTTAAAATAGTAGCTACCAGAAGTTTTAAAAACCCACCAAAAGGTATTGATGTTTTCTTATTGAATCAATAACTTTTTATAAGCAACAATCTTACTGCTTGAAACCTTCAAATGGTAGATACCATCTGATAAATTCTTTATATCCAAAAATATTTCTTCTTGTGTTATATTTTTCCTAAATTGTCCTGATTGTATTACTCGTCCATAACTATCAAATAACGAATAGTTATAAACATCAATTGGAAAATTTGAAACTTTCAAAGTAAAGCTACCATCATTGGGATTTGGATAAATATTAAACTCAAAATCTTTGATTAATTGTAAAACTGAAGATTCTGCAAAGGTCACGATTATGGAATCTATCCCAATACAATAAGAATCAAAAACTTCAACATAATACAAAGTGTCGATATAACTTTCATAAGTAACTAAGTAAAATCTTTCTTCCGAACCATCCTGCCACAGATATGAAACAAATTCACCTGCATCGAGTTGAATGCTTTCTCCGGGGAACAATATGACGTCAGGTCCCAGGTCAACTTCCGGTAAAGGGTATTGTTCAACGAATTTTTCATCTGTGTCTTCTCCGCAGTAATTTTTTAATAACAATTCATAATTCCCTCCCTGGGTAACCGTATAAGTTTGTTCACCTTCCACTCCGTTCCAATAATAATCGAACTT
>JAIORT010000605.1 GCA_021107975.1 Bacteroidales bacterium
CTGAAATTTGTAACTGAAAATTATTCTTGTATTAAATTGGATTGTACCTGTCTGCATCGCTTATGCATAGCTTCAGCGGAGCAAAGACGACAAGACAGGAATCTTGGTGTCTAATGTGAATTGATAATGCTTCTCTATTGATAATCTCCAATATTTGTAATAATGAGAATTACCTATGATTCAAAAGTGGATGCGCTTTATATCCGGTTCATTGAAACAACCGTTACTACGGAACATGTAGCCGAAGGTATTGCTGTTGATTATGATTCTGAAGGCAGAATCGCAGGTATCGAAATTCTTGATGCAGTAATGCGCTTTGGCAGTATAGATGTATTCAAAAAAGTAACTTTGGAAGACTTGGTTTTACAAGCAGAATAAAAGTCGAAATAAGCATTAAAAATTTTAGTACTTTAGGAGCAGTTAAATTCAATAACAGTAGTGCCATTAGTATGGGTATAACCATTGCATTAACCTGAAAGCCTTAGTCTGTGTACCCTGACGCCCATTGAAATTTGTAACTTCAATGAACTGCGACACTCTCGATTTGTATTCGTTAATATTTACAATTAATAGCGATTGTTATTTGATCCCGAAAGCTTTCGGGAGAGCCATAAATTCACTATGTTCTTTAGGTCTCCTTAAATTTACACCTGCCTGACGTATGTATTATTTTAGCTCATTTTAATTTAAAAATAGTATAGTTTTATTTTAGTTGCAAACTTCAATCTGCATGGGTGTATGTTGGTTTAAATGGATATTTTCCGTTTTTCATTACAAATAAGCGTGTTATTTGGAAACCGTTTTTGCTTGCATATTATGTTTATTATACGGATATTTGCAGGTTAATAATATATTATCAGAAGGAAATCAGGTAACAATTTTATAAATCTTAAGGAGAAGGTCATGAAAACTTTACACTATTTTTCAAAAATATGTTTATGTATTTTCATATCTACACTATTCTTCAACTTCAGCATAATATATGCACAATGGGTAAAAGACTCAATTGATACCCAGGCACTCGGAGCTATTTTCTTAACAACCGGGGATATCGAAAATGATGGCGATATAGATATTTTCGCAACATGTTTAATAAGCATTAATCCTTTTAATGGAGGATTGATATACTTTCAAGCACCTGAATGGTCAATGCAGCAGATTGATGCAGAAGGTGGCTATATGAGAGTTGCTGACTTTAATGGAGATAGCTTGCCCGATATTGTTGCTGCAAATTATGGCTCCGGTGAAGTTGCCTGGTATGAAGCGCCATCCTGGAATAAACACGTTATCGGAACTAATTTGCAAGGCGCAGTTGGTATAGAAGTTTTAGATCTTGATAAAGATGGTGATGATGATGTGGTGGCATCAGCATTAGATGCAAATAAAATTGTTTGGTATGAAGCACCAGATTGGACAGTACATACAGTTGCTACAAATATAAGCGGTGTAACCCATTTTAAAATAGCTGATATAAATTTGGACGAAGATTATGATATTATCGCATGTGCAGAGATAGACGGCTTGGTAGTATGGTATGAAGCTCCAACATGGGTTGCTCACAGTATTGATAATCAGCAACCGGAAGCTTGGGGTATTGATGTTGGAGATATTGATGGCGACGGTGATATAGATGTTGCAGTTGGTGCACATGATTTGCACCAAGTAGTATGGTATGAAAATCCATCTTGGACAAAACATGTTGTTGATACGTTCTTAAATTGTGCTGCAGAAATTGTTTTAACCGATTTAGATAAAGATAATGATCTTGATATAATTGCCAGTGGGCAGTGTGCTAACACTGTCGCCTGGTATGAATCCCCTTTTTGGACCAAGCATATTATTGATAATTCACTTGAAGAAGCTACCGGTTTAGCTGCTGCTGATATTGATGGAGACAGTAAAACTGATATTATTGCATGCAGCCATAATCATAGCCATATTATAATTTATAAATCATTAATGACAAATATTTTTATAGATAACTCTGCTATTGAAATTCCAACGTCAATAAAGTTATATCAAAATTATCCTAATCCATTTTATCCGACGACAACGATCAGCTATAGGCTTTTAACAACCAGTGATGTCGATTTGTCAATTTTTAACAATTTGGGGCAAAAAGTTAAAACAGTAGTAAAAACAAAACAGAGCGCAGGGATTTATCAGTTTCAGTGGGATGGAACTAATGATAAAAGTTTGGAAGTTTCAAGCGGCATCTACCTCTATAGTTTACGGGCTAACTCATTTGTTGAGACTCGTAAAATGATATTGCTCAGATAAAAAGCAGGGGTAATTCTAAAAGTTCCACCATTGACTCAAGTCTTGTGTGCCAGCCTTATGTCATTTACTATTCAATTATTTCAATATCAATCAAACCAGTTGCAAACTTCAATCTGCATGAGTTCTGAAGTTACAAAAACATGAAACTTTTTATAATACTGAAATTAACTGTTTGCTCAATTATTTGATTATGGTCATTTTTTTTACTTGCGAATAGTGCCCGTTAGAAAGTTTATAAAAATAAATTCCCGGAGATAAATCTAATTTTTGAATCTTTACCTGATATTCCCCCTGTACCTGCATTTCATTGACAAATGTTTTGATTTCAACTCCCATGATATTACAAATTGACAAATGAACATTTGATTTTTTATTTAGACAATACTTAACAGTTGCCTCATTTTTATATGGATTGGGGTAACATGACAATAAAGAAAAATCATTGTTAACCTGCTTATCTTCTACTGCAGAAGAAAGATCCGTCAGGTCAATGATCATGGCTTTATTTTCTCCGGAAGGTTTTTCACAATACCCTGCTAAAAGGAAATGATTCATTGAGGTCTCATACACGGAATAAACATTAGAACTGTTTTCGTAAGTGATTATTTCCGACCAGATTTCATTACCATCCGTATCGGTTTTAACAATATATACCTGTGACTCGTTTGTCCAGGATTTGCTTTTCCCGCATAAAAGATAATGGTTGTTCTGGGTTTCAATAACATCAAATGCATAATCGTCCTGGTCACCGCCAAAGGTTTTTATCCAGTCAACATTTCCATTATCATCTATCTTCAATAATAAAGCATCCCTACTTGCTCCGTATGAATTGGTCTGTCCGGCTACAATGTACTTATTATCACTTGTTCTTTCAATGCTAAAAGGATAATCCGAACCACTTGCGTCAATACGTTTGGTCCAGATAGTATCGAGGTTTTCATTAGTACGAATAAAATAAAGGTCCCGCAATGATTTCCCTGATTCAAATACACTGGCAAACATATAACCTCCACCGACGCCATAAGTAACGGCATACCCGAAATCATCGTAACCTCCATCTAACACGGTTTTGGTTATTTCATTTCCGTTTTCGTCGGTTTTCATCATAAAAATGTTGAATTGGTTTGGCGATCCTGCACCATAGGATTGAGTGGTTCCAATTACAACAAAACCGCTTCCATTATTTTCCTGAATAATTCCCTCTAATTCATCATCCCATTCCCAATCGTGGTACATCAGCCAATTGGCAGACCCTGTTTCATCAAACTGGGCAATTAACTGGTGCAAAGGCTCACTAAATGACACTACTTCTTTGTGGTGTCCGACCGCCATAAATGTATTTGCGGGGGTTTTAATAACCGAATTAAAGTAGTTTATTTTTGTATCCAAGCCAATAACATTGGACCATTCAACAACTCCGCTTTCATCAGTTTTTAAGACAAATACCTTGCTGGTATCGCCAAAAAAATCGGCACCTGTGTTTCCAAACACCAAATAACCACCTTCAGGTGAAGGGAATGCGGCCCTGGCATTTTGCTGAGAATTTTCAAATTCGTCGCTAAAATCGTAAACGGTGTATTCGATTTGCGAAAATCCGGAAAAGGCAAAAACAACTAATGCTAACAAAAGGGAAAGGCTGTAGTTAAAAATAATGTTTTTCATGACTCCTGTTTTTAAGTGTTCAATTTATAATACTTACAACAAAAATAGTAAAAATTTTATAATCTATTTCTTCGGCTAATAATAAATTTTATAAGGATATATTAGTACCTTTGTCTTCTGATAACAATAAATATTTGAAACCATGATGAACAAACTTATTACAATTAAAAATTTCGCAGCCCTTTTAATAATGGGAACTATCTTTCTCGTTAATTCAAAGGCAATTGCCCAAACGGAATCTGATGAACCCGGTTCAACATCCAACAAAGTACCGCAGCTCGAAGTAGCAGAAGGTAAATACATTTATGAACCCCGCGATAATTTTGAAACATCGCCGGCTTATTCGTATTCCTCTCCCTGGTTCACCACGGTTCAGGTGAATGTAAATGAACTCGGACAAAATATTGTCGGTGATGCAGCCAATGAACCTTCCATCGCATTCGACCCGACTGATCCTAATAAAATGGCAATAGGCTGGCGGCAATTCGATAATATAAACAACAGCTTTCGCCAGGCAGGATTTGGTTATACTACTGATGCAGGACAGACATGGACTTTCCCTGGCGTTATTGATCCGGGAGTATTTCGTTCCGACCCTGTGCTGGATTGTGATACTGAAGGTAATTTTTATTATAACAGCCTGACGGCGCAAGGGGAGGATTACTGGTGTGATGTGTACAAGTCGGGAAATGGTGGCGTTACATGGGACGATGGGACATTTGCCCAGGGTGGTGACAAGCAATGGATGTCAATTGATAAATCAGGAGGCTTGGGTTCGGGAAATATATACGCGTTCTGGACTTCCTATTACAGTATTTGTGATCCTGATTTTTTCACACGTTCGGTGGATGCAGGCTATAGCTATGAAGATTGTTCCAGTATCCCAGGCTATCCTTACTGGGGAACGACGGCAGTCAGTGCTGAAGGTGAGCTTTATGTATGTGGAGCACAATGGGGAGGAAATTTTGTAGTAGCTAAATCATCGAATGCCCAAAATCCGGGACAAACCGTTACCTGGGATTTTTCCACCACAGTTGACCTCGATGGTGAAATTAATGGATTCGGAGGATATAGTTGCCCCAACCCATCCGGTTTGCTTGGACAGACAATAATTGCCATTGATTCGAGTGGAGGACCAAGCCATGGTAATGTTTACATTCTTTGTTCTGTTGAACGTTATTCAACGCCTGATCCCCTTGATGTGATGTTTGCAAGAAGCACAGACGGAGGTTTAACGTGGAGTTCACCTATCCGTGTAAATGACGATCCCGGAAACAATGCCTGGCAATGGTTCGCGACCATGTCGGTCGCTCCCGATGGACGTATAGATGTTGTTTGGCTCGATACACGGGATTACCCGGGAACAGTTCTTACTTCACTATACTACGCCTATTCGTTAGATGCAGGTGATACATGGAGCGAAAATATTCCTTTATCCGATTTCTTCGATCCTCATTTGGGATGGCCGCAACAGGACAAAATGGGTGATTATTTCGATATGTACTCAAATGAAACAGGCGCTCATCTTGCCTGGGCAAATACGTTTAACGGCGAACAGGATGTGTATTACGGGCACATTACACCGCAATTTACCGGTACTGATGAATTAAAAAATAAAACATCAATTTCACTTTCTCAAAACTTCCCGAATCCTTTTAAAGATCAAACCAGTATCCGTTATTATTTAGCTGAGCAAAGTTCTGTTTCACTAAGTGTATTTGATATAACAGGCAGGGAAGTAGCCATACTAATTAATGAAATTCAGAATGCCGGAAATTACCAGGCAACTTTCAATGCCGCCAGACTGGAAAGTGGTGTTTATTATTATCAGCTCCAAGCCGGCGATGATATAGTAACCAGGAAATTATTGATTTTGAAGTAGGATTTAGAGAGGGAATTTGTTTTTGTTAGAAGGTAGTGATGAGGTTAAATTGATTTACAAATTTAGATTTACGATTTACGAAGATTTGTAATCGTAAATACTTCCAATGTTTATTAGGGAATTATTCCTTTTCGGGAGTACCGTCGGGTGAGAATTTTTTAACACTTATTTTACGTTTTTTCTCAAGGATATGGAAGGTAATAAACATATTCTCTATATCTTCATTTAAGTCTAATTCGTAATTGTTTTTAATGATGAAGTACCTGCCATTCATAATAGTTTCGTCTAATGAGATTATATATTCGCCGAAAGGCAGGTAAAAGGAAAAACTACCGTCCGAACCGGTCAGTGTATGATATGCTTTATGATTTAAAGCAGTTATTTTTATACCTGACAGGTCAAAAGGTTTTTCATCCCCTGGTTCTATAATTTCCCTTTCAATGGAAACACTACCGAATATCTTAACACCCTTTACAAAAGGTATATAAATAGTCGCATCATCAAATATCAGTAAAGAATCATCAACTGCCGGGAACCAGCCTTTAAGATCTGTTAGTGGTAAAATATCATATTTATAGTATCCGGGTTCAGCATTTAGTAATGTTGAATTACCAAAACTATTGGTAATAACATCCAAGTTACCTGTTTTGATAACCACGTTTTCTATACCGGGTTCATTATCGTCCTGAATATTATTACCGTTCATGTCATAAAATGCAACGAAATCAATATCGCTGTAAAACTTAAAGGTTGTAGGAATTGGAATACCAAAGTCTTTTCTTATTCCGACACTTACCAGGAAATTGTCATTTGTATGCCTCTCGAATTCAAACTCAGTTCCTGTAATATAAGATGGTAAATCTACCTGAGTTGCCCTTAGTTTTGATGTATAAACTGTATAACTTGGGTTTATACTAAATCGCCAGCCTGAATTAGTAAAATAAAATAGTTCGGGGTTGAAATTAAAGGAGTGATGGTTGTAAACATTTGTGTACATATAACTTACCATCGACTGAAGAACAAGGTGTTTTCCCGGAAATACAAATTGATGCATAAAGGATATTCTTAGGTTTTGTGGCATTATATTATTTTGATTTTTAGTATAAACCATAGATGGCGACAGAGGGCCATAGATATAAAATCCGTTCATACTTAAATTATGATATCGGATCATTGTATTGAGCTTATAAATAAAATTGTTTTTGCTGTCGGAAATATTCATCACTTTACTAAGTCCGAGAGTTGTAATTAATGAAAACTGCAGGTTCTTAGTAATGTCATATTTGTTATATGATAAGTTTAATCCCCTAACGTGAAAGTCAGTCCCCCATTGTTTTTTAATATCGTAAAATATTCCGGGTTTAATACTTGGGAAATATTTGGTTGAATAAAAATTCAATGAATTAAAGAAAAAATAGTTTTCATTGTAGCCGGGAATATAGTTATAATGATTTTCATCATATTTGTATTGATTATAATTATTTATCAACCCTATTTCAAAGTCTTTTTTTAATTTTATCCTTGACCGGTGATTCAAAAACAATCTTTCAAAACCATAAGCTCCAAATCCTTTTGATGTATATGTACCTCTAATATTGAATTTCCATTTGTTGTTGACGAAATAGCTTGTATATCCTAATCCGGCAAGATAACCTTGTTTCGTATATGTGCTATCCTGATTAAGATAATGATATCTGTCACTTCCTGCAAGTGTTACACTTAAATGATGTTTTCTCGCTATTCTGAATTTAGGTTCATACGAGATTATATTTGTTTTCATTTTAGCAATATGATGATGACTGCGGGCAAAGCGAAATGTGTGGGAGAAATTTTCAAGGTTAAGTTTGTGATGGAGACCATAAGTCTCTATCCTGGAGTTTGAAAAAAAGTACGGTGATTTAATGTAAAATGCTCCTACCTTGTGTGCAGGTGCAACGGTAATTTCGCCTTTAATCCCTTTTCCGCTACTTTGCATGCCAATCGTACCACCGTTTACATAACCTAATTGCAGGCTTTTCTTTTTGTCAAAATATCCAATATAGTATGGTATATCCCGTAAAAAATTTTCACGATTGTAAAAATTTTCCTGTGATGAGAAGTACAAACTGGCATTATAAATAAGATTACCACCATTGCTGAAATATTTGGAACCTCTGAGATGCAGGCTCGAAAAAATAATATCATCCAAAAGATTAGATACCCTGAAATAAGCTGTCAAAGGCAATACATTACTACCATAAGGGTTTACTTTTTTTGTATTTGAAAGTTTTACAAAATCTACTTTTTCATTTCTGGTGATTCTGTTGGTGCCAAACCTTCTTGGTTCCGCTGAATTGAAAAATATTGAAAAACGTTTTTCTTCATCAAAGATTGATGGATTATAGTTTTCAATATCTATATTTTTAAAATTTCTTTCTCCTTCAATATAACGTAGTTTGAAATCAAATGTAGTATCTGTCAATGATTTAAGTGTTACATCATATTTGTTTTCCTTCAGTACTCTTTCATTAGTATCCATTAGTACAATGTTGCTTTGGGGTATTGACATAGTAAGAAAAATGTCTTGTTGCTCGTTTCCTGAATTAAAAAGGTTTAGGCTAAATTTCGTGTCACTTTCATTATTTCGAAAGTATATCCTGTTAGAAGGCAGAACACTCATTTCCCATCTATTGATGATTTCGGTAAATGCAAAGAAATAATCATTTGTAAGTTGCTTACCGGACTCGTTTTCCAGGAAAGCATTGATATAATATTTTGTGTTTCCCTTCATAAACATATCAGGAATAATTCTGACGGGAATAAAAATTGAATCTTTTGAGTTTAAAGAATATAATTTATCAGAATTAAAAAGGGTTTTCCAGGTAGGAGGGAAATTTAATTTGATTTTAATTGCGATGGAATCATCAGAATTGTTTATAATTTTTAAAACGTTAGATATAATTTGACCTTTGTTAATTTGAACCTCTTTTACGGTAAATGATACATCAATATCCTGTGCCGACGGGCCCTGGCTTAAAATACCATTGACCTGTGCATGCAGATCGTACCCAATAAACAATACAATCAGAAGACTGATGAATACTAAACCTGCTCTTAATAAATATATTTTATCTTCTCTTAATTCTGTCATACTTAGGATTTCCTAAGGAACTTCAACCAATTCAGCTTTGATCTGAAGCTGGTATATACCAGGTTCATAATTAAAACCGGGAGTAATTCTGAAATCTACCAGAAAATTAAACTCATCATAATGAGTTAAATAACTGCCAGGTCCATTAACATTAACTATACAAGAACCTGCATTTATCCTGACACCTGTATTTTCAATTATTTCAATAAAATCTCCATTATCTGTCATGCTCATAAATACACCGTCAACAGGTGAGGTTGAACATCCGTTTGTTACTCTTACTTCCAGGATTTGTATTTTCGGAGGGTCAGCATTTCCTGAACCATACGTAGCCAGTGTCTCCCATTCATCAATAGGTGTACCTGCCGAGGGATTGTTTTCAACAAATAATGTTAACATCCATTTGCAATTCGGGTCTGGCGGTACTTTATCATCTACTTTTACATTAATCTTTACAGCGCCGTAGTATGTTATACCAGCTATGTATTTACTAAATGAGTCAAATACAAAATCGCTTTGTTCTCCAACGTTGGGAACTATTTCCACATCACCGCAAACAATTTGCGAGTGAGCGGAAGTTGCTGCAATTATATGCAACACACTTAGCCAGATTATTAATATGTAAAATGATGATCTCATTGATTTATAATAATTATTTTTTGTAATGAAAATTTAAAAGAACCGGGTGAATGTAGAGACGCACGGCTGTGCGTCTCTACGTTTACGACCCGGATCTTTTTTATTCTACTGGTCTTCAACCAAAACGTACTGAACGTACATGGTATAAACACCAGGTTCAGCATAGCTGTTAGCTCCGTTTACCGTAACAAGGTCCTCAGCAATTGCTGCATCAGCATCAAAAGCATTAGGGAAAATTGCTGGTAAACCAGGCATGAGCCTGTAATCAATTACATAGTAATAATCACTAGTATATCCACCGGCAGTTAAATAAGAGCCGCCGGTCATAGCATCATCACCTAATCCGGTTGTACCCGAATGTCCTGCGATATACTTATCGGCTACCGTTGGAGGAGTAAGTGTACCATTGTTAACATACAAACTGTTAGCACCGTTGTGAACAGTGGAAGCAGGAAATGGAGTAGAATAATCGATATATGTTGCCGTTATACCTGCTCCAGCTGCACCATTGTTTGGCTGAGACTGATGTAACTCAACTGCACTTAATGGTAACTGATTAATTGTATTGGTTCCTGAACCTGAGCCATAATCAATAATCTGGTCCCAGAATTCCGGCCCAATAGTTCCGTTTGATCTGCCAACTGCATATAAATCCCAGCTTACAGTTGCGCTGACCTTTAAAATAGTAGCGCCATATTTGGTGATACCGGCATAATAATCTTTGATATCATCAAATACGAACTCAATCTGGTCTGCAGTTTCCATATCCAAATGTAATATAGGCTGCAAATCCATAGTAATCGTAACTGACTTTTCATCCTGTAATTGAGCGAAAAGTCCATTCTGCAATCCCATTATCATGATGATAGCAGATACAAAAGTTAATTTTATTTTCATAAGTTTACTTTTTAATTAATAAATAATTTAATTGTTAAAAAATAAAAATGTTTGAATTAAATAATGGATTTTTTAATGTTTAAATTTCCGTACTTAAAAATTGGAAATTTTAGTTGCTCCTCCTTTCTTTTTTAAAAATTCGACATAATTTAACTTTCTTATATTGATATGATTATTTATTTTGTTAAATAATTTGTACCAATAATTTTTAAAAATTGTAAATTCTGATCGCTGGTTAAAGGGCATAGTTGCAAAAATCTTCCGGTGGCTAAAGATCCTGCATTTTGAAAATAAATAAGATCATTCTATATTCAGGTCCATTTCAGCTGCAACTAATTTAGTGTTGCTAAAGTAGTCGACAACACCAACTGCTGAGTATTTTCCTTTAGGTATATCGGGTAACAATTCAAATATGAAAGTTCTCCGGTATCCTGGCAGTATAGTATATTTTTTCCCTCCGAGAAAGTACTGTTCACCTGTGCCTAAGTTTGTAAGTTCAACATAGGCTTTGCAAAAGGAAATTCCATCACCTGTATTTTCAAGTTCCAGAAAAAGAAATTTTGTTTCATTTTCTTCATCTATATTATAGGAGAATTTCTGAATTTCAACATTTGTGTTTTCAACATTTGGTGGATTTTGATATAGCCAGACTCCGAAAACTATGGTAGGTGTTATGCCAAATGCCACTGTTTCCCCGCTCTCATTCCCCGGATCCAGCCTTTGCCTTTCTTTTGCTTCCTCAACCATCAATACTCCCCATGATGCAACATTTGCCTCCGGATCATTTGGCAATTGAACTGTAACTGCAATTTCCGCTGAACTACCTGGATCTAATTCAATAAAAGTTGGGGAAATGCTCAGGAATTTTGACAGACTGTATTTACTTTCTCCTGCTTCAAGAAATGAACTTTTGCCATCTAAGCTCATATCAAAGTCATTGTATTTTATTTGGAATTTTTTTGTTACGCTGGTATAATTTGTAACCTTAACTTTCTTAGTTTTAATTTTACCAAGATCAACGTTGAATTTGATATGAGCCGGAGATACGGTTACTCCTGTGTTATATTTTTTATCATCATTGTTCTTTTGGTGATTGTTTTCAGGTTTGCCTGATAAGGAATTAACATGAAATATCATGATTCCGAGAAAACAAATAAATAAGAAATAGCTGATAAGATTTACAGGGATTGACTCTTTTTTTCTCATAATTGCGGACTAGATAGAACAACAGTTATATATTTTCATATATCAAATAATAAGTTTATACCTTGTAATTAATTTAATGGTTACGTTCAATTGCTTAATTTTCTATTTGCCTTAATGTTGATTCTAACTATTATTTGCTTGTTTGAAATTTTTATAAGCCCTGTTTTCTTTTCATATTTTATATTCATTTTTATACTCTAAAAGCTCAAACCGAAGGTGTCGAGAAAAATGTTTTGGTAATTGGGAATTCGACAGTATAACAGGTGGTGGGGATTTTCCCCTCTGGTCCGTACGGGCGCCAGAGAGTGATCGTAACTATGCAAATTTTCACCTTAAAAGAATTGAATATGATAAACCTGAGAAATGTTAAGGGAGTGAAAATTAAAATCAAAAAAATTTTTACATGAATTAATAATAAGCAGTACCTGAACGAAAACATTGTTTTTTGTCATTTTAAATAGTTTTCATTCAGGTACTAAATATTATATTGTTAGCTTAGAATTAGATATAAAAAAATAGTTATTCTCTATTTCAAAAGCATCATTCGCTTTGATTCGAAAATATTTTTTCCGACTTTCAATTGGTAAAAATAAATTCCACCTGAAACCTTTTTGCCACTATCATCCGTTCCGTCCCAAATCACAGAATGTTGACCTGCTTCCATATTTTGATTTATAAGAGATCTAACTTTTTGCCCTACTAAATTATAAATCGCCAATTCTGTATTCTCCGTATTCTCTGTGGTTGAAAAAGAAATCGTTGTGGTTAGCTTGAATGGATTGGGATAATTTCCAATTAATTGTGATGGTGTTAGCATCTCATCTTCATCTACAGAAACATATCCAGCAACTTGAATGTAATCTTCTTTAATGTTAGTATCTTCATTATATGCGTTAGACGAAGTCAATGTAACGGTATAATAACCCTGTTCGTTAAATGTCCATACCGGATTCTGATCATACGAATCAATTACTCCATCACTGTTAAAGTCCCATTCCCATTCGGTCGGATAACCTGTAGTAAGGTCTGTAAATTCAACAGTAAAGGGAGATGGGCCTACCGTATATGAAGCTATAAAATCAGCGGAGATCAATACTGTTACTTCATAAGCGCCCATTTCAATCCTTCCATCCAGGACACGCGGGTTCCCGGCAAAATCAAATTCAGGGAGATTGAGCCCTGTTGTATCCGGTATGCCGGCATTTATACAGGGAGAACCTTCAAGTAATGAATAATGATGCTCTCCGGTGAATGTAAATAAGGGGTCTTCATCAATATTACCTTCTAACCAATTCAAAGTTACAGAAGCAGGGACCTCAATTCCTGCTTCCCCACCTTCAATATCACAATATGATATTGTGACTTCGGTTGTATAGGTTGGACTATCATTTATTCCAATTTCATCGGGACTATTATTCCACATAATACAA
>JAIORT010000260.1 GCA_021107975.1 Bacteroidales bacterium
TTCAAAAACTTATTATTAGTATTTTTGAAAATCATTAATTAAACAACTACGATTTAAAATGGCAAATATTTTAATTATCGACGACGAGCGAAGTATTCGAAATACACTCAGGGATATTCTTGAGTATGAAAAATACAAAGTTGATGAGGCAGAAAACGGCATGGATGCTATTGAATTGATCAAAAACAAAACTTACGATGTAATACTGTGTGATATCAAAATGCCTGAAATGGATGGAATTGAGGTTCTGGACAAAGCGCTTTTATTTACTGACTCGCCTATTATTATGATATCAGGACACGGAACTATCGAAACTGCCGTGGAAGCTATTAAGAAAGGCGCTTATGATTATATAGCCAAACCACTTGATTTAAACCGTTTGTTAATTACTATCCGTAATGCATTAGATAAATCGACTTTAATTACGGAAACAAAAAAACTTAAACAGCAGGTGAGTCAAACCTGGGAAATGGTTGGTGAATCGGAGGCTCTAACGAAAATTAAAGACATGATAGAACGTGTGGCGCCCACTGATGCACGGG
Organism: Bacteroidales bacterium; assembly: GCA_021107975.1. Classification (GTDB taxonomy): domain Bacteria; phylum Bacteroidota; class Bacteroidia; order Bacteroidales; family JAADJA01; genus JAADJA01. Next base: position 543 of record JAIORT010000260.1, read on the forward strand.
TATTAATTACCGGAGAAAACGGAACAGGTAAAGAGCTTGTGGCGCGATGGCTCCATGAGAAAAGCAACCGTGCACATGCCCCGTTTATTGAGGTGAATTGTGCTGCTATCCCATCAGAGTTGATCGAAAGTCAGCTTTTCGGACATGAAAAAGGTTCATTTACATCTGCCATTAAACAGAGGAAAGGAGATTTTGAACAGGCAAACGGTGGAATTATTTTCCTTGATGAGATTGGCGATATGAGTCTCTCAGCACAGGCAAAAGTATTACGGGCTTTACAGGAAAACAAGATCACACGCGTTGGCGGTGAAAAGGATATTCCGGTTGATGTCAGGGTTATTACTGCAACTAATAAAAACCTGAAAGAGCAAATACAGAAAGAAAAATTCAGGGAAGACTTGTATCACAGACTAAGCGTAATCCTGATACATGTGCCGGCTTTGAGAGAAAGAAAGGAGGATATTCCGTTATTAGCAAATCATTTTATGCAGCAGACATGTGAAAATAACGGGAAACCTTTTATGGAAATCGAAGAAGGTGCTGTTGCCGAGCTTCAAAAAATGCCATGGACCGGTAACATCAGGGAACTGAGAAATGTAATTGAAAGACTTGCCATACTTTGCGACAATAAAGTTACTGATGAGGATATTAAACGATTTGCACAGCCGTTGATAAGTTAAGTTTTAACGAAATACATTTTCATTTTTCCTTTGCCTTTTACAATAAGAGGATCTCTTTCGTTAAATTGGAATTTGTTTTTAACAATATTGTAAGTTGATTCCGAAACATTAATTTGCATTGCCTCAGATTGGCTTTCCATTCTTGACGCAGTATTTACGGCATCACCGAAGATGTCGAAAATATATTTTCTAACTCCTACAACACCTCCTACAACTTCCCCTGAATGAATACCCATTCTAATATCTAATTTGATATTCGATGTAAGATTACGTTTTGCTATATATTCTTTAATTTCGATTGCCGATGTTATGATATTCTCAGCATTGTTTGGATTTTTTTCAGGCATACCACAAACTGCAAGATAGGCATCGCCTATAGTCTTGATCCTTTCACAATGATTTTTTATCATTATATCGTCAAATGCAGTAAATATTTCATTCAGCTCTTTTATTACTATTTTTGGTTCATGGGTAGAAAAAATATTAGTAAAATTAACAATGTCAGAAAAAAATACAGTAACATTTTCAAAGATTTCCGGCTCGGTTTTTCCGGTTTCCTTTAAATCCCCAGCCACTTTTGAAGGCAGGATATTCAGCAGGAGTTTGTCTGATTTTGCTTTTTCGGCGGCTATTATTCTGTTACTTTGTTTTTTCCGATGAAGATTTCTGAGGATGACAATAACTAAAATAAAAATCAGTGCAAAGCCCACGATAAGGGAATTGCGCACTATTTTTTGTTTTTTTATAGCAAGTTTCTGAATTTGTTCATTCTTTTTTAACAATTCAATTTCTTTCTCCTTTTTCTCTGTTTCATATTTTGTCTGAAGTTCGGCTATTTGTTTACTTGTTTCGTCATTATAAATACTATCGTATGTATTAAAATAGAGCTTATAGTATTCTAATGATTTTTGATACTTGTTTTTGAAAGCGTATAAGTCTGACAATGATTCATAACAAATTAATATTAAATCCCTTGCTTTTATTTCTTTTGAAATTTTTAGAGCCTTATTAAAATATTCGAGAGATAGTTTAAATTTATTCTGGTTCATGTATATGCCTCCAATATTTCGGTAAGTGTTTGCCATTGACCATTTATCACCAATTTCAAGGTTCAGTTTATTTGAATTCAGGTAAAACTCCAAAGCTTTGTTGTAATTCTCAAGGTTTGAATAAACTGTTCCAATATTATTTAAACAAGATGCCATTGATTCTTTGTCATTAAGGTTTTTACTGATATCGTATGCTTTGCGATAATATTCCAGCGCTTTATCATACTCTTCAAAGTCAAAATATACGGATCCAATATTATTATAGGAATTTTGAATAATACTGCCTTTTTCTGCCGCTTCGTATATTTCCAAAGCATCGAAATAGAATTTCAGGGCTTTATCATATTTTTTTAATTGATGATAAATTTTACCTATATTATTATAAGATCCGGCAATGCCATCTTTATTTCCGGTTTCTTGCTCAATTTTCAGGGATTTAAAATGATATTCCAATGCCTGGTCTAATCTTCCGAGGTAGTCATAAGTAAGACCTATGTTGTTGGATGTTTTTGCAATTCCGATAATATAATTTATTTCCTCACTTATCTTAAGGGATCTTTTAAAATAATCGAGGGCTTTATCAAAGTTTCCCTGATAGTAATAAATCGTACCGATAAGATGCAGCGATTTAGCTTCTTCTTTTTTATTATTTACTTTTTGTGCTAAATCAAGTGCCTCTTCTGAATATTTCAAAGCTTCTTCATAGGAAGTAGTGCTTAACAATTGCGAAAGCTCATTTAAAATTTCAATTTTGTTAAGTTCGTCTGCTTTATTAAGCCGGTTTTCTAAACTGTCAATTACAGTCTGGTCTGGTACAATTGAAGGGTTTAATGAAAAAAAGATTAAAAAAATGCTGCCAGTAAATATTAAATTGAATGACATAACTGAGGTATTAGAAGTAAGTGAAAAAATATCTAATCAGGAATTATTCAGATAAAAGTTTATTGTAAATTTCGAAATTTTCTTTATCAAAGCAAACAAAAATAACCTTTTCAATAATTGTATTTTTTTCGATAAAAGATTTTACTGTGCTTATTGCTATTTGTGCAGCTATATCTTTTGGGAACCGGTAAACACCTGTGCTTATATTTGGGAAAGCTATGGTTCTGCAATTATTTTCTATGGCAAGTTGCAGGCTGTTTTTGTAACATCCGGTTAATAATTCCTTTTCATTATATTTTCCACCATTCCAAACAGGGCCAACTGTATGGATTACATATTTTGCCGGAAGATTATATCCTTTTGTAATTTTTGCATCGCCTGTTGGGCATCCGTTCAGTGTCCGGCATTCTTCAAGTAATTGCTTGCCGGCTGCTCTGTGAATAGCGCCGTCAACTCCGCCGCCGCCAAGTAAACTGGTATTTGCAGCATTAACAATGGCATCAATTTCAAGCTGGGTGATATCGCCCTGAATTAAATTAATTTGAGCATTCATTATTTATTTTTTCTGATATGATTTTTTTTTACAAAGAGTTGTGATGTTTGATATCCGGTTACCTCAACAGGCTCACCCTTTTCAATAAACCCTGCTTCTGCAGTTGCATCAAATATTTCATCTTCTATATTAACTTTTCCCGCGGGTCGTAATACTGTTTTAGCTGTTCCTTTTTTACCTACCATGTTTTTATATTCATTGTCAGAAGATGTAAAGCCTTCATTAACCTGTTGTGTCGAATCTAAAGCCAGGTGACCGAATGCAGTAGTAGTAAATACTTTTCTGCTAAAATAAAAGGAAAATAAAATAGAAAGGAACATTGCTATAACCACAATAAAAAATGACATAAGAATACCTGTAATTTCAATTCCTGAAAAATCGAATCCTAAATTACCGGTCATGCTGAGGGTTAAGCCTGCAACAATGAAGATAATTCCTAAAATGCCGGGCGCTCCAAACCCGGGTACTACAAATATCTCAACAGCAATCAGAATGACACCGATAATAAAAATAACAATTTCCCAGTGCTCGGCTAATCCCTCAAGATACAGAGGAGCAAAATATAAGAGAGCTGCTACTACTGAGGCTGCGATGGGAAAACCTATTCCGGGTGTTTGCAGTTCAAAATAGATTCCTCCTATAATTATCATTATCAGAATTCCGCTTACAAACGGATTAATGAGAAATCCGATTATTTTATCTGTAGCTGTCAGTTTTTGTTCCTCAATTTCATATTCTTCAATATTTGCCAGTTCTAAAACCTCCGGCATAGATTCTGCAATTCCCTCACAAAATTTGTATTTTACTGCTTCCGAAGCAGTAAATGTGAGAACATGTCCTGTATCGGTAATCCCTTCAATATGAATTCTCGGGTCAACCATTGCCTGGGCAATATCCGGGTCTCTTCCTTTAGCTTCTGCTGTTGAACGCATCATTGACCGCATGTAAGACTGGTATTTATCCGGTAAAGGTTTTCCCGATTGATCCACAACCGTTGCTGCGCCAATATTAGCTCCCGGATGCATGTAAATGCTGTCGCAGGCAATTGAGATGAGAGCACCGGCAGAAGCCGCATTATTATCAATAAAAACAAATACGGGAATGTTTGATTTCAGAATAATAGTCCTTATTGAATCGGCTGCATCAAGCATACCCCCGTAAGTGTTCATGTGGATAAGGATAAGATCAGCTTTTGATTCTTTTGCCTGTTCAAATGCTTTTTGTGTTTTTCGCCAAACAGGAGGAGCTATTTGTTCCTTAATATCAAACTTATATACTTTGAAGATTTTATCTGTAATGCTGTCTTGCGCCCATATAGGTTCAAATAAAATAGTAAAAAATATTAACCATACAACTTGTTTAAATTGATTTTTTTTCATCATAGTTTTATTTATTTTCTTATTGCTTATGCATTTCACGATATAATTTTTTCCATGCTCTTCCCTTCCAATATCTCCTTTTCATATATTTTCCCCACTTAATATTAGTCCACAATCGTTCGTGTAGATAATAAATCAATATTTTTACTACAAACTCCAGTATTGTAACGAAAGTAGCACCTTCCAATACTTCAGGCAGATTTTTTTCAGTAAATCTTTTAAATATAACAAATGCAACAAGAAAAGTTGCTCCTGATGCAAGAATCCGCCAGGTTATTGCTTTTGTCAAACTTCTTCCCGGTGTATCTTTTGCTATTGTTATTTCCTTGTTATGATTATTGCTTTGATGCTTTTGATTGGAATTCATATAAATAGGTTTTGATAAAGCAAAATTTAATATTTATAAAAGATATAAATTATTTCAAAAATTGTCTTTAATTATTTTTAAAAACTCATCAAATATAAGAGGATTTACTGCAATTATTTCTTTCCCGAAAATATAGTTAGCTTGTCCTGAAAAATCGCTCAATACACCGCCGGCTTGCCGAACGATAATTGAACCTGCTGCAACGTCCCATGAATTTAACCCATATTCATAAAATCCATCATATCGCCCACAGGCAACATAAGCCAGATCGACAGCAGCAGAGCCAAGCCTGCGAATGCCATGAGTATTTTTCATAATGTATTTAAAAACCTCGATATATTCATTTAATTTGCTATAATCGTAATAAGGAAAGCCGGTTGCCAACAAACTGTCGTTCAGCTTTTCAGTTTGAGAAACTTTTATTTCCTGCCCGTTAAGGTATGAATTACCACCTTCCCATGCATAAAAGCATTCGTTAAGATTAACTTCGTAAACAACTCCGGAAATAATTTTATTCCCTTTCATTAATGCGATACTGATGGAATACAGTGGAACTCCATGAATAAAATTCGTTGTTCCGTCAAGCGGGTCAATAATCCAGTTATACAATTCTCCTTTTTTGTATTCGGGATTTTCTTCAGCGATAAATCCCGCTTCAGGCAATATTTTACTAAGTTCCGATACAAGCCTCTCTTCAGAAGTTTTATCAACATAAGTAACAAAATTGTTAACCCCTTTGTTTATTATATCAGTGCTTTTTAAATTTTTTATCTCATTTTTTAAAAAGCCCCCTGTTATTCTGCTAATATTAGCAACTTGTTTTGTCAGCAATTCCAAATTCATAATCTAAAAAAATTACTTTCCAAAAATACATATTTTAAGATTTAATAAACCAAGTCTTTAATATAAAATTTGGTATAACCAAGTTTATTATTTATATTTGCTTGTTGAACCAATAAAAAAAGGGTTAAATTGTAACGAAATGTATAGGAAAATTGTACAAGAAGTATATCAGGTTTACAAAATTGTACAATAATAAAAGAGAGTGTGTATCAGTGTTTTAATTAACTTAATTCTTTACAGATTCGTCCGTTCGGACGAGTATAAATGTTGAGTGAGAGATTAAATTTCCAAAAAAACCTAAATATTCAGATTTAAAGTATTATTTAATAAACAATACGAACAATGAAAGATAAACAAAAGACAAAATCTCAGTTGGTAAATGAATTGAAGGAATTGCAAGAACGTATTGAACAATTTAAAAAAAATCACAAAACATTAGGTTCCTATAAAAAAAGCGAACAGAATTATAAGACATTATACTCGTTTTTCAGGTTAATGGTTGACAATGTTCCGGAAATGATATGGGCTAAGGATCTCGACGGAAACTTTATTTTTGTTAATCAGGGAATATGCGATAAACTGTTGTTCGCAAAAGATACAGATGAACCTATTGGCAAAAACGAAATGTATTTTGTGGAGAAGGAAAGAAAAGCACATCCTGATAATCCTGAGTGGTTTACATTTGGTGAAGACTGTGCCATATCCGACTCCATTGTTATAAAGAAAATGAAAGCACAGACGTTTTATGAATTCGGTAATGTAAGGGGAGAGTTTATATATCTTGATGTTTTTAAAGCGCCTCTATGGGATGATAATGGAAAAATGATTGGATCGGTTGGAAGCGCAAGGGATGTAACTAAACAAAAACAAATTGAGGAGGAACAAAAAAGAGAGGAAAAGCAAAAAAATGTTGTATATAAAATCGGTAAAGCTGTTAATACTACCAAAGATTTGAATGAACTTTATTCGGTAATCCGAACAGAATTGTGTAGGGTTATAGATACAACCAATTTTTATATTGCATTATATGATAAAGAAATCGATGAAATCACGCTTCCTTATTTTATTGACGAGAAAGACCATTTTGTTAAGTTTCCTGCAAAAAAATCGCTTACTGCTTATCTGATAAAAAGAAACAAACCACTTCTACTTAAAAAAAATGATTTTTTAAAACTTGCCGAATCTGGTGAAATTGAAATAATGGGTACTATAGCAAAAGTCTGGCTTGGAATACCTTTAAAAGTTAAAGATGAAACCATAGGCGCTCTTGTTGTTCAGAATTATCATAATGAAAATGCTTTCAGCGAAAAGGAACTGGAGTTAATGAAATTTATTTCTAATCAAGTTAGTATTTCGATAAACCAGAAAAAAACGGAAATTGAATTAAAACATGCAAAGGAAAAAGCCGAAGAATCCGATAAATTAAAAACTGCCTTCCTCGCCAACATGTCGCATGAAATCAGAACACCCATGAATACGATTATCGGATTTTCCGAATTATTAAATGATCCTGACTTAACTATTGAAAACCGTAAGGAATTTATCAGCCTCATTAATGAAAACAGTAAAATTCTTCTTAATCTTATTGAGGATATTATTGATGTTGCTAAAATCGAAGCAGAGCAAATTAAAATAATTCAATCCACTTGTCAGGTAAACCAGATTCTGGATGATTTTAAAAATTTTTATACAGATGTATTGGAAAGTAATAAGCAAAAAGAAATTGAAATAAGGGTTAAAAAAGAAAACATGGATGAAAGATTTGCTATTATTACCGATCCGCTTAGATTCAGGCAAATTATGAATAATCTTATCGGTAATGCCATTAAATTTACAGATAGGGGTTATATTGAATTTGGATATAGTATTATAGATGGTAATATTATTCAATTTTATATTAAAGATAGCGGTATTGGTTTGTCTCCTGAGAAACTCAGTTTAATCTTTGAGCGATTTCGCCAGGCTGAGGAATCCAATACAAAAGAATATGGCGGAACAGGACTGGGTTTAACAATTTCCAAACGCCTGGCAGAAATGTTGGGTGGAACCATTTGGGTTGAGTCTGTATTACACGAAGGTAGCACTTTCTTTTTTAATCTTCCTCTAAAACTTGCAAAAAATGGTGTTGAAATGAAACCTTTTGTTAAACTTAACGATAAACATGAATGGTCAGATAAAATTATTTTAGTTGCAGAAGATGAAATTTCAAATTTTGAACTTGTAAAGGCTGCATTACAAAAAACTGATGTGCAGATTTTACGGGCAAAAAATGGGATTGAAGCAGTGAGTATTTGTAAGGATAATGATGATATTGATTTAGTGCTTATGGATATAAGAATGCCAGAAATGAGCGGTTATGATGCTACACGGAAAATCAAAACATTCAGGAGTGATTTGCCTGTTATTTCACTCACTGCTTATGCAATGGCTGACGACAAGGATAAAAGCTTACAGGCAGGATGTGATGATTATATATCAAAACCAATTAAACCACGTGAATTAATAAATAAAATTAGCCGGTATTTATCATAATGGCTTAGAGATTTATTACATTAAATTTTTTTAAATGATTAGGATGAACTATCATATTAAAAAGCTTTTGTTATACCTGATTTTTATTTTAGGTTTATTGCCTTTAAATTCGATTTTTGCATCGCGTGAAGTAATAGCAGGCAAACATAAAATCGACAGTTTATTAAAAAAGCTTCCACTTGTCAAATCAAATGAACGAATTGATATTCTGATTAATTTGTCAAATCAATATCTTTCATTTTCATTAGATTCAGCGGATGGATATGCCAGGCTTGCATTGGAGAGTGCCAGGGAGATTAATGATAAATCCTCCATTGCCGAAGCATACAATATGTTAGGAATAATTAATCAAAATATCGGAGATTACAGTAAGTCTGATGAATACTTCCTGAAAGCGCTGACAATTTCTGAAAAATTAGGAATAAGTAAAACATCTCAAAGCATTTTAAATAATCTTGGGTTAAGTAGCCAGGTTAAAGGTAATTATGATAAATCGCTGAAATATTATTTCAAATCAATCGAAATAGGTAAAAAGATTGGAAACCTTAAAGTTATATCTGATACATACAATAATATTGGTAAGATTTATCTCGAAACAGATAATTATCAAAAAGCCCTGGACTTTTTCTTTAAATCTCTTGATTCGGATAAAAATCTTGGCACAGAGCGCAGTAATACGCTAAATAATATTGGAAAGGCATATATTCAATTGGATTATTATAAAGAAGCGCTAAAATACCTGAAACAAGCGCAAAAAATTGCCACTGCAAATAATCAGTACAAAGAGTTGGCTGATATATATAAAAACTTTGCTATTGCTTGTGAATATGCAGGAATGTATGATAAAGCATATTCAAATTATCAATTATACAAATTATATGATGATTCGATTAAGAAACAGAAATACAATAATAAACTTAAGAAGGCACAAATAAGGCTTGAAGTTGAACAAAAAGAAAAGGAAATAGAAAGACTGAACACCGAAAACCAATTAGTTGTTAAGCAAAAAGATTATGAGATACAAATAAAGAATTATGTTATTTATTCTTTTATTATCGGATTAATTGTTGTCCTGTTTTTTGCATTTGCGTTATTAATGTTATACCGGCAAAAGAAAAAAGCAAATACCCTTCTCAGAAAGCAAAATGATGATATTCTTAGGGCGGACAAAATAATTGAAGATATAAATAAGTCTTTAAATGAAAGCGAAGATAGGTTCAGACGCATAGTTCTGGAAATGCCGGTAATGATTGATGCTTTTGATAAAACAGGATTGATTGTTTTCTGGAATAAAGAATGTGAAAGGATTACAGGTTATACTGCAGATGAAATGATTGGGAATCCGGATGCTATGAAACTGCTTTATCCGGGTAATAATAATAAGAAATCTGTTGAAAAAGATACAGAAAATTTTGGGATTTCATACAGGGAACAAGAAACCGAATTAACATGTAAGGATGGTTCTACAAAAATAATATCGTGGTCGAGTGTTACATTTACAGCACCGATTAAGGGCTGGCGCGATTGGGCTGTGGGTATTGATGTTACTCAAAGAAGAAAAGCAGAAAAAGTTCTTAAACAGGCAAAAAGTGATGCAGAGAAATCTGATAAGCTTAAAACAGTTTTCCTTGCTAACATGTCGCACGAAATCAGAACTCCAATGAATTCGATTATTGGCTTTGCTAACTTACTTGCAGAACCTGAGATTGATATGCAGAAAAAAGATGAATACCTTGATCATATAATACAAAGCAGCAATTCCCTTTTAAATCTTATTAATGATATCATTGATATATCGAAAATTGAGTCTGGTCAGCTAAATACCAAAAAAGAGCGTTGTCATATAAGCACGATTATGAAAACATTGCTTTCGTCATTCAGTGAGTCAAGAAAAGAAGATATAAGTAATGTGGAATTAAAATTGAATCTTCCTGCAAACCATGAAAATCATTATTGTTATACCGATCCTTTACGTTTTCAGCAGATTTTATCAAACCTGATAGGTAATGCAATTAAATTTACAGAACAAGGATATATCGAAATAGGGTATATTGCCGGCAAAAAGCAAGATAAATCGTTTTTGGAGTTCTATATAAAAGATACAGGAATTGGTATTCCAAAAGACAAGCTGGATTTAGTTTTCGATAGGTTCAGACAAATTGATGATTCTCATACGAAAAAACACAGTGGGACGGGATTAGGATTAACTATCTCAAAACGATTGGTTGAGTTATTGGGCGGAACAATTACGGTAGATTCAACTATTGATAAAGGTTCTACATTCTATTTTACTTTACCTTTTGAAATGGCAGAAAAAAAAGTAAGTCAGGAACCGAAGCTTTTCAACTCTTCTGATTATAACTGGGAAGATAAAACCATTCTTATTGCTGAAGATGAAAATTCGAATTATGAATTACTGAAAGCATCAATTAGCAAAACTAATATAACAATTATCAGGGCAATGAATGGGGAGGAAGCAGTTAACATTGTTAAGAAAAATGATGGAATTGATATTATTCTGATGGATATCAGGATGCCGAAAATGGATGGCTATGAAGCCACACAACTTATTAAATCATTCAAAAAAGATTTACCGATTATTTCAATAACTGCTTTTGCCATGTCGGAAGACGAATCAAAAAGCTTAGAAGCAGGTTGTGATATGTATGTTTCCAAACCCATCCGCCCTGGTAAAATTTTACCCATGATTGATGGATTTATCAAATAGAATTTTTATTAAGGAAGTTTTGCCCAATCAGGAAAAACACCAGGCTGGATGTCGAAAACATAAGTTCCGAAAAACCACGTGGCAAGAGAAATGATCACAACTCCTATCAGGTTAAGTAAAATCCCTGTTTTTGCCATGTCCATAATCCTTATCTTGCCGGTTCCGAAAATTATAGCATTAGGAGGTGTTGCAACCGGAAGCATAAAAGCCATTGAACCCGATAATGTGGCAGGTAGCATAAACAGCAATGGATTCATCTCGGTAGCAATTGCCAAACCGGCTAATATCGGCAGCAGCATTTCGGTAGTGGCTGTGTTTGATGTTAATTCGGTTAAAAATGTCATCATAAAGCAAATAGCTGCAATTACCAACAAAGGATGAAAAGAGCTTACAAAATCCAATTGGTTGCCGAACCATATCGAAAGTCCTGATTCTTTAAATCCACTGGCTAAAGCAAATCCGCCTCCAAACAATAAAACGATATTCCATGGAATTTTTGATGCGGTTTTCCAGTCCATTAATTTACCACCTTTTTCAACCCGCGACGGAATAAAGAAAAGAATGACCGACATCATTATAGCAACTGTTCCGTCATTGATATATTCAGGATTTGGAAATAGTGAAGACCATCCGGGAATCTTAAAAGTACCAATCATAATATCTGAACGGGTTAGCCATAAAAAAGCTAATATGATGAAATCTGTAAAAATTATTTTTTCTTCGAAAGTGGTTTTCCCAAGTGATAAATATTGCTGCCTGAATGTATCAATATGGATATTCTTCCAGTTCTTTTGTTTCGGTTTGAACCTGTAATAAAGATAAAACCAAACAATTATAAAAAATACAACACTTACCGGAAAAGCAAAAAAGAACCAGTTGGCAAACGAAATATCAGGAGCTTCAGGGAACATTATCTGAAAAATCCTGCTGAATGATAAATTTGGCGGAGTACCTACTAATGTTGCTATGCCTCCTATTGAGGCGCTATATGCAACTCCTAACAATAGCCCGATCGAATATTTCTTTGTGTCTTTTTCACCTAATATTTCTTCAAGTTTTTGAATTATTGAAATAAGAATAGGAACCATCATCATAGCTGTGGCAGTATTTGAAATCCACATAGAGAGAAAAGCTGTTGCAAGCATAAGTCCTAATAAAATTCTTCCATGACTGATCCCTGTAAACATCAGTATTTTAAGAGCTATCCTTTTATGAACATTCCATTTTTGCATAGCCAGTGCAATAAGGAATCCACCGATAAAAAGGAATATAACATGGTTGAAATAGGTAGCTGAAACATCCTTCCCGTTCATTATTCCGAATAAAGGAAACAAAACAACAGGAATAAGCGAAGTAACAGCAAGAGGAATAACTTCGGTAATCCAAAGAATTGCCATTAGCAATGCAATTGCAAGAGTATAAGTTACTTCAGGGTGCCCCGGTTTGAGATTACCAAACAGAACAATAATTAAAAACAAACTTAGCCCGCCGAAAAAGCCTATATAAAATTTAAGATTGAGTTTCATTGAGAA
>JAIORT010000573.1 GCA_021107975.1 Bacteroidales bacterium
ATATAAATGGCGATCATAAAGTTTTATTGACTGAATATTAAATACTTAAATTTGATATAATTCGCCGTTATTTTTTAAGTTGCTAAAATAAATCAAATTTTAATAATATGTTTTATTCCTTCACCCACTTACCACTCGTTATCATATTACTGTTTTGAATGATATTGTAGAAATACAATCCGGCAGGTAATCTTTGCGTATTTATTTTGATATATTTATCGAAATGCTGCTCAATAACAGTTTTTCCAGTGAAATCAAATAATTGAAACAGCAGGTTGTTTTTTGCAGAATTTATTTTTAATACATCATGTCCGGGGTTAGGATATACAAAGATATTTTTTGTTTCAGGATGTTTTTCGCTATTAACTCCCGTAACGAAAGCGCCGTAGTTTTCGGAAACAATCATTATATCCCTTTTGTAATCGGCAGGGAAATTATTAAAGTCCCACCGGGTAGCAGTCATTAAATACCCGCCTTCATTCAATGCCAGAATATCAGCAAACTCATATTGTCCTCCACCTCCCCAATATTTATTTTCCAGTATTTCACCTTCTATATTAGTTATATATAGCAATACCCATGAGTTCTCAGGAGGATCGAATATCAGGTTATTTGTACCTCCGAAATATATTGTATCCGTTGTGATAAAATCAAGTATTCCCGGATTATCAATGGTATCCTGTGTTCCGAAAGTATAAAAATCTAAAACGGCAGTATTTTCATCAACTAAAGCAAATGCCATTTCAAATTGCCATGGCGAGCCGGGAACGGGCGGTGTTAAATACAAACCTGTTCTCAGGTATTGAAAATCGTTCACTTTTTTATTATATCCGTTTGGGATCATACCGAGGGTATCATTAAAAAAATAAAGGGTATCAAAATTCAGATTATAGTCAAATAGCAATGTTTCAAATCTTGAGCATACATGATATTTTTGCGTTCCCGGCACTTCGATAATCGTTGGTAATTCCTGCATATTATCACCCTGATGTATTACTTTATTCAATTCTTGTCCGTTAATGTCAAATTCCCAAAGAAGATAATCTCCTGCAATGGGTTCGAAGTTTGTAGATCCGGAAAAAATCAAATTTCCTTCCTGAGTCACTATAAAACCGGAAATAACTTCTGCAACATCAGGCAAACCGTAAATACTGTCATTAATTATATTTAAGTCATTATTCATCCACAATAAACATAATTGTTCGTCCTGTGTTTGACTATGCAACGCTTTTGCCCATAACAACATACCATCGTCATCCGATTTAATTACATCTTTAATTAATAGCTTATAGTTACCAATCGAATCTATTGTTGTACTATCATTAAAATTAAGTTCATAATCTGTTTTGTAAAGAACATTTGTATAATCGAATTTTTCATAATAATTATCTGAATATATCCCTTGATGTGTTATCAACAAAATATTATCTCCATCGAGCCAGGATACTTTTTCGGGATAGTCGTCCAAAGGAGTGCTGATCCATTTTTCATAATACGATTGGCAAATTGCGCTTACTGTAAGTAAGATGCCGGTTATTAGCAGAATAAAATGATTTTTCATATATCAAATATAATTACAAAGTTACAAATATAACTTATATTTTGTTTATTATCAAAATTATGAATCGAATTATTAAAGTATTAGCTTTGTAACCTGATTCAGGTTTAGGCATGGTACGATTTCAACAGGTCAGTATGGGTAATTTTAATTCGCGGGTTGTGCTTATTGGCGATATTCCATTAGGCGGTTCTAACCCCATCCGTATCCAGTCCATGACTTCCACAAATACCATGGATACTAAAGCTACTGTTGAGCAATCAATACGGATGATAGATGCCGGCTGTGAATTTGTAAGGATTACCGCTCAGGGAATTAAAGAAGCCGAACACTTGGCGGTTATTAAAAAGGAACTTAAGAAACGAGGATATAACACACCATTAATCGCTGATATTCATTTCAACCCGAAGGCAGCAGAAGTGGCGGCAGGAATTGTAGAGAAAATCAGGATAAACCCTGGAAATTACATTGACAGAAATCGCGGAAAAGTTGATTATTCGGATGCTGAATATAACGAAGAAATCAACAAGATAAGGATAAGGATAAAACCTCTTATTAATATTTGTAAAAAATACGGGACAGCAATACGAATCGGCAGTAACCACGGTTCTCTTTCCGAAAGAATTCTTTGTCGTTATGGAGATACACCTGAAGGAATGGTGGAATCGGCTTTGGAATTTGTAAGGATTTGCGAAGATTTTAATTTTCACAGCCTTGTTTTGTCAATGAAAGCAAGCAATGTAAAAGTAATGGTTCAGGCAACAAGGTTGTTGGTTAACAAGATGATAGAAGAAGGCATGAATTACCCGATACATCTTGGTGTAACAGAAGCAGGCGATGCTGAAGATGGCAGGATAAAGTCTGCCGCCGGAATAGGTCCCTTACTTGAAGATGGAATAGGAGATACTATCCGTGTTTCTTTAACAGAAGACCCAGAACTTGAAATCCCTGTGGCGAAAATCATTACCGGAAAATTTTCTCAAAGAAAAGACAGGGGATCACTCATTGAAGATCAAAACCATATTGCCATTAATCCTTTCTTTTATACCAGGAGAAAAACAAGGAAAGTCCATAATATAGGCAGAAGCCAGGTTCCGGTAGTGATTATCAGTTCCGGTAATCCTGCAGAAGATATTCATAAGTTCAAAGGCGAAATTTTTCCCGATTTTATCTGTGATACAAAAAATTCTGTCGTTTCTGATAGGGAACAACTGTCTAACAAATCAGAATATCCCGGAAATAAAATCAAGTTTATACACATCAAGCCTGGTTTAAAAATTGAAAAAATCAGTGAAAGCATAAAACAAAACCAATCGGCAGTTATTGTAATTGAATCGGAGCACGATGAACCGGTTCGGCAGATCAGAGAAATGATTTTTAATCTTATAAAAAACGAAATAAATAATCCGGTAATTTTAAAACGGAAATATGCAAATCTGTCTTTGGAAGAATTACAGTTAACTGCATCATCCGATTTTTCATTTCTGCTCGTTGATGGACTTCTTGACGGGATATGGCTGGATGCCGAAGGAATTGATTTAAAAGACATCTGTCAGATCGCTTTCGGCATACTTCAGGCGACAGGTTCAAGGATTTCTAAAACCGAATATATCGCTTGTCCGTCATGCGGAAGAACATTGTTTAATATACAGGACGCTCTCCAAAAGATCAAAGCAAAAACAAAGCACCTAAAAAAATTAAAAATTGGAGTGATGGGTTGCATTGTCAACGGACCGGGCGAAATGGCTGATGCAGATTACGGGTATGTTGGTTCAGGACAGGGTAAAATTACTCTGTACAAACGCAACCGGATTGTTAAAAAAAACGTCAATGAAAATAAAGCTGTTGATGAATTAATAAATATTATTAAAGCTGATGGGAATTGGATTAATTAATATCGGATTTATGTTCAGAAAAAAAGCTATATCAACTATCATATTTTTCACAATTATTCTGATGAAATTATCAGTTTCGCAGCAACTGGTGATCAATGAATTCATGTCGATAAATAATAATGCGCTTCAGGATGAGTTTGGCGATTACCCTGACTGGATCGAAATCTATAATCCATCACAACAAACAGTTAACTTATTAAACTGGTGCCTGACCGATGACCCTGATGATCTTGAAAAATGGTCATTTCCTTATTTATTAATTGAATCAGGAGATTTTATATTAGTTTTTGCTTCCGGGAAAGATACCACCACCTCCCAAAACATTCATACCAACTTTAAGATCAAATCAGAAGGTGAACAATTGATTTTGAGTGATAGCAATGGAATTATTATTGATCAGACAGAAGCAATAGAATTAGGATATGATCAATCATTTGGACGATTACCTGATGGTAGTGAGCATTTTGAAATATTTTATACGAGCAGCCCCGGAACAAGCAATAACAATAATATAATCCTGAACAACTTAACAACTTCACATCCCGCTGGTTATTATATCGATTCGGTTACTTTAGAAATCTATTCATCAAACCCCGAAGATGTAATCCATTATACATTGGATGGATTCTCCCCCACCTCAGAATCTCCGGTTTATAATAGTCCTATACACTTTAACTCAGGAAATAGCAGTGCTGCCAATATTTCCCAAATACCCACTACTCCTTTGGAAGGTCCCTGGCCATTACCCCAATTTATTTGGAAACAGCCTGGTGATAATTTATTTTATGCAGATGTTATCCGGTACAGGTCATTTGCCGGGCAAAACCCTTCGAGTGAAATCTTTTCTAAATCCTACTTTATTAATGACAGTATATTTAGCAGGTTTAATTTCCCTGTTATTTCCATAATTTTAGACAGTGGAAATTTTTATGATTATGATACCGGAATATACATTCCTGGAAAAAGGTTTGACGAGTTAGGCTGGGATTGGTGGCCCGAAGGAAATTATATGAATAGCGGAGAAGAGTGGGAAAGATATGCACATGTTGAATTGTTTGAAATTAATGGTGACATTTCACTATCTCAGGATTGTGGAGTAAGGATTCACGGAGGATGGAGTGCTGTAATGCCTCAAAAAAGTTTAAGACTCACAGCCCGCAACAAGTATGGAGGAGATAATGATTTCAATTACCCGTTTTTCCCCGGTACAGAACATGATGAGTATAAAAACTTTGTTTTACGAAATTCCGGAAACGATTTTCTATATACTCATTTCAGAGATGCTTTTTTGCAAAGCTTACTCTCCGGTCTTGATATGGAATTGCAGGCTTTCAGACCGTCCGTAGTATTTATTAATGGTAACTATTGGGGTATTCATGGTATTAGGGAAAGATATGATGAGTATTATTTTGACCGCCACTTTGATGTGGATAAAGACAGCTTAATAATTGTTAATGTCTGTGGATTACAGGAGATTGGTAACAATCAGGACTATACTGATATGATAAATTTTATTGAAAACAATAGTCTGGAAGTCCAAAGCAACTACGAATACATAAAAACAAAAATCGATATTCTGAATTTTACTGATTATCATATCGCTGAAATATATTTTGGCAACAATGACTGGCCATGCAACAACAACAGGGCATGGAAAACTATGGATCCCGACTCTAAATGGAGATGGCTGATTTTTGACCTTGATTTTGGCTTTGGATATAATAACGACTATCAATATAACTCTCTGGAGGATGCACTGACTGTTAATAGTCCATATTATTATAATTGTGATTGTTCAACATTTTTGTTGAGGAAATTGTTGGAAAATGATGAATTTAAACAATCATTTATTGACAGATATGCGTATCATCTGAATACAACTTTTCATAAGGATACGGTGACTAATAAGATAAATGAATTCGTTACATTGCTTGACAATGAGATGCATTATCACATCCAAAGATGGCATTACCCGCAAACTTATACCCAATGGATGAATGAAAATGAGGCTATGATTGAATTCGCCATAAAAAGACCTTGCTTTTGTGCGGAACATGTTAAAACCAAATTCAATCTTGATGAATTTGAATTTAATTGCGACACATTGTTTTTGAATTCTTTTAACAAGCAACTTCACTTTAAAGTATATCCAAATCCGGGGGATGGAATTTTTTATTTGGAAAACCTTAATATGCTACCATATAAAACCGAGGTTAAAGTGATTAATACAACAGGTCGGCAAGTTGCAAACTATAAATTCAATTTTGAAAGATACGAGGCTAAAAAGTTCAATTTATCTGAATTAGGAAGCGGCTTATACCTCATTATTATTTCAATAGATAATTCAGTTTATACGGAAAAGATTATTATTGAATAACCTGAAATATTTTACTGAACAAAATAATGCAACGATACAATATTGATATAAAAAATTAGTTAAACTGTCTGGTTCAATAAATTTTATCTGCAAATAGAACTAAAATGATTTACAACTACTTACTACGAATTATTTTTTTGAATTTAATAGTTTTTCCATTTACTATACTATCACAGGAAGTGGGTATCGGTCAATGGAGAGACCATTTACCATACAGCAGTACAATATCCGTTACAGCAAGTAATAATAAAATATATTGTGCCACCCCATATTGTCTTTTTTATTTTAATAAAGACGACAACAGTGTAAATCGTTTTACAAGTGTATCCGGTTTAAGCGATATGGGCGTGGCAAGAATAGGCTTCAATAAACAATATAATACATTGCTGATTGCTTACAGCAACACAAATATTGATCTGGTTAAAGGAAATACTATTATTAATATGTCCGATATACTTCAAAGTGATGCAGTAACCCCAGAAGAAAAAACCATCAATAATCTTCTTTTTATTGATAATCTTGCATACTTGTCTTGTGGTTTCGGGATTGTAGTGCTTGACGTTAAAAATGAAGAAATTACAGACACGTATTATATCGGTCCTAATGGCAGTCATTTAGAAGTTTTTGACTTTATGTATAACGATACTTGCTTTTTTGCAGCAACTGAAAACGGAATTTATTTTGCTGATATTAATAACCCCAACCTTGCTTTCTATGAATCATGGTCGAAAGATGAAACACTCCCTCTCCCTGATACCACTAATTATATTACGAACTATGCCGGAAAAATTTTTGTAAATAGATATAGTTCGCTCTGGGATAGTGATACGATCATGTATTTCGACAATTCTCAATGGCATTACAGCAATGAAGTATTCAGTAATTCTGGTGTTTTCGGTCTGAAATCTTTTAATGATATTTTTTATGTTGTACATAGATATTTCATATATGGATATGACGAAAATTTAGACAAAATATTTACTGTTTGGAGTTATTATGGAGACCTGGGCGGTTCAAACCCGAGAGATATTACAGTTGATAATAATATTTTATGGATAGCCGATAACCTTAATGGTTTGATACGCCAGAACAACGAATATGATTTTACTTCTATTTATCCAAACGGGCCTAAAAATGCTGATGTTTACGACATGTCAGCCGAAGGAAATAATTTATGGATAGTTGCAGGCGGAAGGAATTTAAGCTGGGGAGACCTGTGGAAACATGGAAGTGCTTCATCTTTTATTAACAATGAATGGAATACTTATGACAAGACTAATACTGCATCATTAGATACGATATTGGATTTAGTATGTGTTGCTGTAAACCCTTATAGTTATAGCAATGTTTTTGCAGGATCATGGTACAAGGGATTAATTGAATTCAACAATGGAAAGATAGTAAATATATATAACGAACAAAATAGTTCCTTAGAATTCGTTGTTAATAGTTCTGACAATATCATTAAGGTTGGAGGTGTTGCCTTTGACCAATCCGGGAATCTATGGGTAACCAACTCAGGCGCCAACAACGTACTCTCTGTCAGAATGCCTGACGGAACCTCTGATGGAAACTGGAAGTCGTTTTACTTAGGCTCATCATCGAGTGGTGAGGATATGGGGCAGATGATTATCGATTCGCATGGGCAAAAGTGGATGTTAATGCGTGACCATTCAATTCTTGTTTTTACAGATAACGGAACTATAACCAATGATTCGGATGATCAATATAAAATGCTGACATCAGCCGTAGGAAATGGAAATATTCCAGGAAATAATGTATATAGTATAGCCGAAGATAATGATGGTGAAGTATGGATAGGAACTAATAAAGGAGTTGCTGTTTTTTATTCCCCTGAAAACGTTTTTACAAATTATGATTTTGACGCACAACAGATATTAGTTCCACGAAACGATGGTTCGGGTTTAGCTGATATACTTCTTGAAAATGAAGCGATAACTGCGATTGCCGTTGACGGTGCAAATGATAAATGGATTGGGACCGACCGTTCCGGTGTATTTCATTTATCACCCGACGGGCAAAAAGAGTTACATCATTTTACTGAGCAAAACAGTCCCCTTTTCTCTAACAATATAATTTGTATTGCTATAAATGATGAAACCGGCGAGGTATTTTTTGGCACAGCCAAAGGAATCATCTCATATAAAACCACAGCTACCGGTGGAGGTGAAGAAAACAAAGATGTATATGCTTATCCCAACCCTGTAAGACCCGGTTATAACGGACCAATTGCTATTAAAGGTCTGGTAAGTAATGCAGATTTTAAAATAACAGATATTAGCGGGACATTGATATACGCAGGCAGAGCCGAAGGAGGGCAGGCTGTCTGGGATGGGAGAAATTATAATGGACGAAAGGCTCAATCAGGTGTGTATATGGTTTTTGTTACTAATGATGATGGCACTGAAAAACTTGTTACTAAAATCCTTTTTATTAATTAAATGCTCCACAAAACCCGTGGCATAGTTTTTAATCAGATTAAATATTCCGAAACAAGTGTTATTGCAAAAATTTATACTGAACTTTTCGGACTGCAATCTTATTTGATCAGGGGTGTAAGAAATAAAAAATCGAAGATCAAACCAGCATTATTACAGCACCTTTCTCTTGTTGACCTTGTTGTTTATCACAAAGAAATAAAAAGTATTCAGCACATTAAAGAAATTAAAATTGCCTGCCAGTTCATCTCGATACCTTTCGACATAAAAAAAATTGCAATTGTAATTTTTCTTAATGAAATCCTTTATAAATCGATAAAGGAAGAGGAAGCAAACACCGAACTTTTTAATTTTTTATTTAATTCCATTCAGATACTGGACTTAAAAAAAAACAGGGTTTCAAACTTTCATCTGCTATTCCTTATTCAGTTAACCAAATTTCTGGGTTTTTTCCCAAAAGGTAATTTCTCAAATAAAAATGTAACATTCGACTTACAGGAAGGAGTTTTTATCAAATCTGAAATCTCAACAGAATATTTAATCGGCATGCCTTTTAGTAAATACTTGTTCGATTTGACAAATTCCTCGTTTGAGGATTTAGGATCTTTATTAATACTGCCAAAATATCGCAATGAGCTTTTAAATACAATCCTGAAATATTACCGGCTGCACCTGCCGGGTTTCGGTTCGATCAAATCGTATCAGGTTCTTCAAACAGTTTTTAATGAGTAATTTACATTTTCAGTATTTTAGCCATTTAATTGTTAAAAATGATTCAAAGTCAGTCATTATTTTACCGTAACATCAAATTATTTTATCCTTTTGCCCTGCTGTTGCTTCTTTCCATTTTGGGTTACTGGCAGGTAGCTTTATTGCAACATCCGCTTAAATGGGACCTAATTGACCAGGCATATCCATGGAAATACTTTATAGGTGAGTGCCTGCAAAATCATCTACTTCCATTGTGGAACCCATACCAGCACTGCGGTTATCCCATTAACGCCGACCCACAAAGTTCGGTATGGTACCCGGTAGTGTGGATTATCGGATATTTTTGGGGATACAATATTTATACGCTTTCCTTCGATTTTATCCTGCATATCTTTCTTGCCGGTGTTGGAATGTTTTTGCTTGGTAAAAAGCTGGGGTTCAGCCAAAGTGTTTCATTACTGATGGGCATTGGTTATATGTTCAGTGGATTTTTTGTCGGTAACGCCCAGCACTTTATGTGGATTATAAGTGGCACGTGGCTACCTTTTATTATAGGAGCTTATATCAACTTGTACAATAAGAGAAAAATACGACAGGTGGTTATTTTCAGTCTTTTTATGTTTATGATCGTTACAGGTGGTTATCCGGCGTTTACTATGATTTTACTTTATCTTCTAATTATTCTTTTCATCTTCTTTTCGGTTGAAATCATTAAATATGAAAACCTGAGATCTTATCTGATTTTTATCAGGTTAAATGCTATTGCCCTTGTATTATCCATACTCAATACTTCGGTAATGCTTATTTCCATATATAAATTGTTACCATATATTTTACGAGCTAATGGAATACAACTCATTCAAGCACTAAGCTATCCGCTTTCACCGAAAAGCCTTATCTCATTTCTTTTACCGTATGGTGCATTAAATTACGACATGTCAGCATTCGACACTGACCTGTCAATGACTAACATTTATTTTGGATTGCTACTAACGATTTTCTTTATATTAGGATTATTTATTAAAAAACCGATTATAATAAAAATATTTCTATACTGGGGAATCTTTATGCTTATAGCGGCAGTTGGCAAATACCTGCCTGTACGGGAATTTTTGTATCATTACCTTCCTTTATTTAATTTTTTTAGATTTCCCAGCCTGCTCAGGATTTTTGTCATTATCAGTTTTATTATTGTTAGTGGTTTTGCACTAAATAGTTATTTTGAAAATAAAATCCGTACAACAAAACTGTTAAGATATTCTATTGCAAGCATCGTTATTATACTCGTTACTATTGTGGCGATAAATATTCATGGAAAATTTCTTCATCTCGGCGGATATATTTCAGATGGAGGAATATTTACTTTTTCTAAAACCTCTACTCTTCCACAACAAATTTTTTTCCAGGGAATAATTCAATTCGTTTTCTTACTGATTATCGCTTTCCTGCTTTTGAAAATAAAAAATAAAATAAAACTGTTTAAGCTGCTTATCCTTGTATCTGTAATTGATCTTTTACTTGCGTTGCAGCTTAATGCTCCTTATTCAGTTTATTACGAACAAAATACTCAGAAATCGATACTTGAATTTACTAATCAACTCCCCAAAGATTTTCCATTACCATCAAATAAACAGATAATAGAGAATTATGACAGATCTTCCCTTTCTTTTGGTCCGTTATGGAAAAACCTGAATATTTTTCATAAACAAATTGCCTATGATGGCTCTAATCCGATTAAATTAATAAATTATCAATACTTAAATGATTCACTTCCCTGCCTGTTTTCGGCAACTATTAAAAATCAGCCTGTTTTTTTTGCAAAAAATATTATTGTTAACGATTCTATAAAAAATTATTTAAAAGAGAATGCTTTTACACCCGACAATGTGTTTCTTAATAGAGATGATTTTAATAAAGTTAAATTACAATATCAAAATCAGAGCAAAGAAGATTCAGTTTGGTTTTTGAGTTTTTCTCCAACAAAAATAATCTTAAAAACTCATTGTTACAGTAATCGGCTTTTAACTTTTATACAAAATAATTATTACGGATGGGAAGCCAGTATTAATGATAAGAAAGTTCCTGTTTATACAGCCAATCTCAGTTTTATAGCAGTGGAGGTACCCGCAGGAATCTGTATGGTTACATTAGAATACAAGCCGAAACTTATCATTGCAGGATTTTATGTTTCTTTAATTTCGTTAACAATTAGTTTGCTTGTTTTAATTATTCAGACTATCAGGAAACACTCACATTTTTTCCTGAATCAAAAGTTTTATTGATCTAACTCAACCCCGAATACTTTTTCAAATGATTTCTTCAAATATTCTTTAACTTCAGGTATTTCAACCTCTCGGTTTAATTCCTTCCGAAGGGATGTAACTCCTTTATCAATAAAACCACATGGATTTATATAATTATAATAATCGAGGTTTGTATTTACATTAAAAGCAAAACCGTGCATAGTAACAAATCTGCTCGATTTAACACCAATGGCACAAATTTTCCTGGCTTTTTTATTATCCTCAGGGTCAAGCCAAACACCCGCAGCACCTTTAAATCTGCCTGCCTTAATAGAATATTTTTTTAGAGTTTGGATGATTACTTCTTCAAGGTTGTGAATATAATTCTTTAGTCCTATGTCATAATTTTCCAGGTCAATAACAGGATAACCGACAATTTGCCCGGGACCATGATAAGTAATATCACCTCCGCGGTCAATCTTGTAAAACTCAGCGCCTTTTTCTTTTAATAATTTGTGATTTATCAGTAAATTACTTTCGGAACCACTTTTCCCAAGCGTGTAAACATGAGGATGTTCACAGAATAACAGGTAATCATAATTAACTCTCTGCTCACAAACAGGAAGTTCCCTGTTGTTTTTTTTTATTTCCAGAATCTGATTGAATAAATCTTTCTGATAATCCCATGCTTCTTTAAAGCCGATCAACCCTAAATCCTTATAAACTATCTTGTGCTTCATTTATAATATGTTATTTACTTCGTGTTATTCGTAGCTATCTGCTTCGCGTCATTTATTGACACTTGTTGTTATTCATAGTCTTTACTAGCTTTTGGATTCAAGCTTATATTAAAATACTAAAATACAAAATTAGTATTTAATGGCTTTTTAAATATTTTTGCAAACATACGATTCATTAAATAAACACTTATTTTGTTATTTTTGTAGAAATCATAATAAATATTTTTATTTATAACACTTAAATATAATACCATGACTAAAAAAATTTTACACACAGCTTTATTTTTATTATTCTTAAATTCAATAGTTTTTGCCGGAGAAGTTTCCGTTGACAAGGCAAGAGACATAGCGAAAAATTTATACTTTGAGAGAGCCTGTCAATTTTCGGATGTGAAATACGAAAAAATAATTTTTTCGGATGAATTGATTATTAAAAAAAACCAAACTCTTCTTTTCTATGTTTTCAATTTACAGGATAATAAGGGCTTTGTGATAGTATCAGCCGAAAATAATGTATATCCGATACTTGGTTATTCATTTGAGAGTAATTATTCAGAAGAGGATCAACCTCCTGCATTCATTGATTGGTTTGAAAATTATAAGGATCAGATTATTTATGTTAAAAAGAATAAATTAAAGAGCACGCCTGAAATTAAATCACAATGGGAGAAATATAGCACCAAACCGGAAAAATCCACAAAAAATTATGTAGAGCCATTAATACAGACAGCCTGGGACCAGGATTGTTATTATAATGAACAATGCCCGGTTGATT
>JAIORT010000508.1 GCA_021107975.1 Bacteroidales bacterium
ATACCCTATTTATAAACATTGTACAAGTTTTTTATTGATTACAATTATTTTCAAAAACTTCATCTTTCCATTCTGATCTTTCGGTAACCCCAGAGCTTTTTCGGATTTGGGCGATAGAAAAAACGCCCTGCCAAACCTAACAGGTTTGCCAAACCTGTTAGGTTTTTAAGGACGAGCAATGGGGATGTGTATAGCTACGAAATTAAAGTACTTTTGTCTTATTTATTTCAAACTTACCATTTTTTTCATGTCCGTTTTAATCCCATTTATTTCCAGAGTATAGAAATATATTCCGGGAGTTAAAGTTTTCCTTGTAAATAAAACATGGTGGATTCCTCCTGTTACGTTACCCTGGTTGAATGTCCTTACTAATTTTCCTGTATAATCATAAACATAAATAGCAACTTTAGCAGGTTCTTCAAGTTTATACCACAATTGTGTCTCTGAAGTAAAAGGATTTGGTACGTTTTGTAATAATGTACCGGATTGTAAAGTTGATAAATTCTCTTTCATTGTTTTACTCAACTCTTTTTGTGGAAATAATAAATCTGCATAAAATTCATTTAACTTGTCATCCTTTTCTTTGGCAGTTAAATCAAAAATTAAAGAATGATCAGCCATCCCGGATTTATAACCTGTGTTATTCATTAAGAAGTCAATATAATTGAGGTCGAATAATGCAAACACTGAATCATGGTATGACGGGGGATTTGATAAAATATCATTGAAGTACTGTATAGCGCTTGAATAATCCTCCATTTCAACATTACACCAATTGGCAAGGTTATTGGCTAATGCAGTGAGTTCGGTATTACCGGTAATTGTCGGGTCTGTTGAATAATACTGCTGTAAGGAAGTATAATCATTTGAAACATATTCTTCTAAAGGTAGCATTTCTTTAAGAGCCGCTTTGGCAAATCTTGATTGCGGGTAATCACTCACCAGTTGCATATAATCGTTTTTAGCACCGGCAAAGTCGCTTTGTTCAGCTTTTAAACCTGCACTTTCATACAGAAGTTCATCTTCATCGGATCCCGAAGACCCATACGCAAGATCCCAAACCGGCTCCCAGTTAAAAGCATTAGTTGGGTAAAAGTCTTCATTCGGATCAAAAAATTCCGGTGCTCCCCAAAAATTATTTGATATGTCAGCAGTTGCAGGATCGCCATCTCCTAAATCCCAGTAAATAAGCGGATCTGTATTATAATCAAACCAGATTGCGTTCCATTTTAAATAAGGAAAACTATGTAATGACGCCCGTATTTGATTTAATTCATTATCATGAATCCTTTGGGTTTCATTAACATGATGGGCGCCGGAGTTTCCTTCAATTTCAACATTACTATAATTTATACATTCAATGCCTATGTAGTTATTATATATTCCCTGGTTATCATATATTACCTGCTTATCATAAATTTTGGCATAACTACGGGATATAAAAATTCCTTTATGGAAATTATTATGAATAAGGTTGTTTATAATATCTCTATGATATCGTGGGCCGCTGCAATTAGACAGATATATACCATAACTGTAATCATGGATTGAATTTTCTGAGATTACATACTCTCTAAAATTATGAACATATAAACCATAAGAAATTTCTTCACCAGTTATTGCAGGGCCCGAAAAATGGCAGTCATCTATTAACAGGCTTCCGGTTCCATACCCTTGTAAATCGGCGTAAGAATTAATAAAATCGGTCTCATTAATCTCTGTAATGTTAAAAAGAGATTGTCCGTTTAATCCGGCTCTGATAAAATCGCAATTTATTATATAAAGATTTGGTATTGTATTTAAAATTGCCCAGCAATCAATAAATGAAACACGCTCAAAATACAGATCAGGGTTTTGTACAGCAAGTCCGCCCCAGAATTGCCCGTCAATTCCACTGAAAATTACATCGGTCCCTATTTGTATATCAGTATATGAAACCAAGCCACTTGCGCTGTTTGTACCAAAAAGAGAGACACCTTTTTCTATTTTAAGGAGCCCTGAATTGTCATCATCATTATATAATCGTGTATCATCTAAAAAGTATAATTTTGCTTTTTCAAAGGTTACATTTCCCTGCCATATAACCACCGCAGTAGTAACGTATGGATAAGTAACCGGTGGACCTGTTAATCCGATGAACCCCATGAAATTTTTATCTTCGTATATATCGTCGAATAAAAGTGTAGAATACTGAACAGATGTTACCGGACTGATTGAACCAATATCAGAAACCACGGGTGTTTCAACGGCATTACCGTATGTAAATTCCCAATCAATTCCTTCTTCAATGGATATAACGTCATCATCGTTCTCATTGGCATTTGCAAAGGGTGTTGGACCGTAACTTGTGTTATAACCGGGATCTTCGCCATTCAATGGAGAATAAAAATGAAAACCAAATTCACCGTGGTGATATTGAATGCCTCCCCACCATTCATTTTCCTGGTATGGCTGGTCATCGGCACGTGATGATGATTCGCTTTTCTTTGAGGAAGTGAAAATTATTGTTGATTCATCCTGTAATTCCTGGGCAAAATCTTCCGAGTGCGGCGCCTGCACTACCACCACCTTTTTATGGGCAGGTATCAGGTCAAGCTTTTGCTTAAGCTCGTAGTCATAAAGCCTGCCGGCATCAGGATTGGCAGGATCGTAACCCCACAGGTAAATGTAAGAGTTCCCATCGCTGTCCAAACCTATCTGCGAATGCCCGCCGTTGCTCATTATCCACACGAACAGGTAATCCTCTTCGTTGATATTTGCCAGGTCATCCAATACTCCAATTACATTGGCTTTTGTGGCAGCAGCATCAGTGATATGAGGAATACTCGGATAATTAGGATAAGATTTATAACGCTCACACTGACCTTCCGGTTCATAATCTTCACCATTTGCAAACAATACATGGATGTTGTCGTTGGAATAACCGGCAGGGTGGTTGTAGAGCATTTCCCAGAAAAGATACGAGTCGTTCCAAAACTCGTCGTATCCGTCCGGTCCCATATCCTGCCCGTTATTCCACTTATCGCCATCAGGTATTTCAATACCCGGTTGATAATCGCCTCCGATAATGAGAGCATACTTTTGTTGTGCATTCAATGCACTGATAGCAATAAACATTGCCATCAAAACTGTAATGATTTGTTTTTTACGTAACATAATTTTGTAGTTTTGTGGCTGTTACCGGAGAGCGGGGAGGAGCCGCGTCCGACTCTCAATTTCAGGTCGCAGCTTTCTCCCTTATTCCGGTATTAAGCCGATTAATAAAAAGTACTCTTGTCATGTCGAATCCTTTGGGGTTGGCCTGGTGAGGTGGTGTGGGACATCCCCTTGCTTTAAAGTACCACTTTTTGCTAATGGCACTCTTGCATAGTTGGGAGATTTCTCCCTCCTGCGCTCCTATCAGCCCAATGGTGTCGAAATGACAGTTTGTTTACTTAATATACTCTACCGCTTTCGTAATGATTTTCCTACCCGACTGCAGGCGTATGAGGTAAAGACCGCTGTTAACCTCCTTTCCGTTTTTACCTTTACCGTTCCATATTGTTCGGTACTCCCCCGGTTTTATATATTCATTCTTTAATGTTTTTATTAGTTTTCCGTTTAAGTTATATATTGATATATTTATTTGTTGTGTTTTTTCTGTTTTAAATTCGATCGTTGTTTCGCTTTTAAATGGGTTGGGATAAATATTGACATATTCAATCCAATTTTCATAAGAAAATGAACCAGTGAGCAGATAATTTTTAGTAAATTGAATTCTGCAATCATCATCTTCAAAACATTTCATATATACCAAGTATAAGATGTTGTTATTTTCAATTACTTTTGGATTTCCAACAACAATTTCAGAGTTTTCAATAATATACCCTTGCCATAAATCATTATATTTCTGATAATGCACCAGTTTTGTTCCTGTTTCCAGCTTTTCCCTGTCGATAATATGTACACGGTTGTATGGGTCAATAGCTATTTTTTGTTCGTACGGGTCGTTTACCACTAATTCTGGAGCAGACCAGGAATTACCGTTAAAATAGGTGTACATCGTACTGTCATTATATTGCCCGGAATAATAGTTTTTTTGTCTGTAAGTAATATGTGGATTGTTTTGGTTATCAAGGTCAATATCAATTCCACTCGCTGTATTGGTTGCATCACTAATAAACGATTTGTCCGACCATTCTTCATATAGATAGTCATATTTAAAATATATCACCCTGGATTGAGAGGGAGGCTGGCCTGTATCAAGAAATGCTCCTGCACAATGAAGATTATTTATGTCATCTACAACTGATGATATCATCAGCCATTTGTAATCACCCGGGTAGGGACAAACAGCTTCGCTCCAAATCCCGCTTTCAAAGTATCTGTAATAAAATAAGCTGGTTTGGTATGTCCAAAAAACATACAACCTGTTGTTGTGATCAACGTAAATTTTATTTTGATGAGAACTATACAATCCTTCAGAAACAATAAAAGGCTCGCTCCATTGAATGCCATCAAAGGTTTTAAGGTAAATCATTGTCATTGCAGGATTGCCGGTATTGTAATCATAGCTTACATACAAAAGGTTATTGGTATCTGCAACAATATGGGGGTTCATTAATGAAATGTCGTTGTTTAAAGAAATATCTTCGGGTGTTGTCCAGGTTTGTCCGTCATCGGTGGATTTGGAGTAGTAGATTTTTCGCCAGTTACTTTCCAGCTTATGGGTAAATACGCAGTGCAGGGTTCCGCTTTTATCAATGCACAGGTCGGGTTGGTTGTCTAAGCCGGGCATGTTGGAGATGTTTACGGGGTCGGTCCATGTTTGGGCAGGGAGTGAAAGGGAGAGAAATAGTAGAATAATGAATAATGAAGATCCAATGATGAATTTTGAAATTTTCATTTTTGTAAAATTTTGTTTCTTTTTGCTGTTTCTGTGCTTTTGACAAAGATAGCAATGAATTAGTTATTTTCTTTAATATCAACAAAATCATTGACATCGAGTTTATCCACTCACAAGGCAATCACTCAAATCCGGACCAACAACAACAGTAGTTAATTCTATTTTTTACCAAAAGGTTACCCTCAAAATCCAACTTTTCTTCATTTTTTTATTAACAAAGGTCGTTAACGGGTTACAAAACAGATTACTAACGACCCGGAGCTTTTTCGGATTTGGGCGTTGTAAAAAGCGCCGGATAATCCGAAAAGAAAATAGCTTATGATTTATAATCCACGAATGCCTTCATTTTAAAACGGATTACACCTGCCAGCCTCACTTATGACATTCAGTGGCAGGCTGGAATCCTGTAATTATTAGCGCCCGGATTATCCTCCCACAAGGCAATCGCTCAAATCAGGACGAGCATCGGTTTTAAAAAGCAAGAAAAAATAAGTTATCGGTTGAAGAAATCAGTGAAGGGAATTTAGTCTTTTTGGATTTTGATTTTTTGGGGGGTTGGGTTTTTTAATAGTACATATCATCCTCCTTAACAGGCTTTATATCTTTAATGTTTAATTGCAGATTAACCACGCCGTTCCATTCATTTTCCTCCAGATGATAGCAAATATTAAAAGGTCTGTTTTTTATTATGTTCTCAAGATGTCCGCTTTGCTGAAATGCAATAGCGGGGATGGGATAACCGCGAATATTTTTATGTACAACTTCGAGCTTCAGATGATTTTTCCCGACAACTCTTGCAAAACCGGTATCAATTACATTGTCAGTTATAAAAACGGGCGCCATATTACCCGGTCCGAAAGGAGCAAATTGTTTTAATATTTTAAAGAATTTTTTATTAATATCGTTCAGGCAGAGTTTAGAATCTATTTCTACTTCAGGAGTACGCATATTTTCCTCAATATGTGAAGCAACGTATTCTTCAAATCTCTTTTTAAAAGGAACCAGGTTTTCAGGTTTTAATAATAATCCTGCTGCATATTTATGTCCCCCGAAATGTTCGAGCAAGTCGCTGCAGGAATCAACAGCATCATATATATCAAAATCCTTAACTGATCTTGCCGAACCTGTAATAAAACCGTTTGATTTTGTTAATACTATTGTTGGTCTGTAATACGATTCTATCAAACGAGAGGCTACAATGCCGATAACCCCTTTATGCCAGGAAGGATCATAAACAACTGTTGTCAGTGCATTTAATAAACTTTCGTCATGCAATATCATTTCCATTGCCTCCTGTGTGGTCTGGGCATCAAGATCCTTTCTTTCAGTATTAAAATCATCGATCCTTTCTGCCAGTTTTGCGGCTGACTCCAAATTTTCCGAGATAAGCAATCTGACGGAGTTATTAGCGCTTTCAATCCTGCCCGCAGCATTTATCCTCGGTCCCACAAGGAAAACCAAATCGCTAATGGTTAAATTTTTGCTAAAAATAAATTCGGTATTCTTATTAATATCACTATTCTTACGGGAGGTTCCGCTGAATTTAAGGATGGCTTCGATGCCGGGGCGCGGATTTGTATTTACCAGCTTTAAGCCATAATATGCCAAAATCCTGTTTTCGCCTGTAATTTCTACAATATCCGATGCAATGCTCACCACAACAAGGTCGAGATACTTTTTCAGGTTATCGAAAGGGATTCCATTTCTCTTAGCAAAAGCCTGAACAAGTTTAAAACCTACACCGCAACCCGATAGTTCATCATAAGGATATTCGCAATCAGCTCTTTTGGGGTCGAGAACTGCAACAGCATCCGGTAGAACATCGCCCGGTCTATGATGATCGGTAATGATGTAATCAACACCCTTGCTTTTTGCATAAGCTATTTTTTCAACGGCTTTAATTCCGCAGTCGAGAACTATCACTAACGAAAAATTATTTTCCGCAGCAAAATCTATACTTTTATAGGAAACCCCGTATCCCTCCTCATACCTGTCGGGAATGTAAAAATCCACATTATCATATAAGCTTTTGAGGAACATATAAACCAGTGAAACTGCTGTTGTTCCATCAACATCATAATCACCATATACAAGTATGTTTTCATTTTTTTGCAAGGCAACTTCTATACGATGTACAGCTTTATGCATATCTTTCATCAGGAAAGGGTCGTGAAGTTCATCAAGGGAGGGTCTGAAAAAAAATTTAGCTTCTTCGTAAGTTGAAATTCCGCGCTGGACAATCAAATTAGCGAGGTTAGAATCAATATTCAATACCTCAGTGAGATGCTGAATTCTGGTTTTCTCTCCCTGTTCCTTTAATACCCAACGCTTGTCCATAAAAATTTTTTAACGCGTAAAGATAAGTAAATATCGAAGGGATTCTAAAAGAATTTTTAACAAAAAGTTTTTCTCTTTGATTGTTAGAGTTTTAAATAAGAAAATATTATTTGTATGTTTAAAAAGTTGATCTCATAGCTTCAACCGGATCAAGACGTGAAGCTAAATAAGAAGGTACTATCCCCGCTATCAAGCCAATAATAGCCGATACAGAAATCCCGACAATAATATTTCCGATAGTAAGCTGCAATGTAAAAGGAAAATTTTGGGAAAGCAATACAATGATATAAATAATTAATAAACCAACAATTCCTCCAAAAAGTGACAAAAATATTGCCTCAAATAAGAATTGAAAAAGTATAAAAAATCTTTTGGCTCCAAGCGACATTTGTATCCCAATTTGATTGGTTCGTTCCTTTACCGATACAAACATAATATTAGCTATACCAAATCCACCGACCAGCAAGGAAAAACCGCCTACAATCCAACCTATTAAAGCAATGACACCAAAAAACTCATCAAATCCTTTCGAAATTATACTGGTTTCATTAATAGCAAAATCGTCTTCTGCCTTTGGCTTAAGTTTCCTCACCGAACGCATGATACCAACTAATTCATCGCGTAACTCATCATTCGAAACAAAGGGTTTTGCCCGTACAATAATAGTGGTACCGACATTCTGAATATCAATGTGATTTCTGGCATAGTTAACAGGAATAAACACCTGGTCATCGGAAGAACTGCCAAACATATCTTCACCTTCCTTTTTCATCACGCCGATTACTTCAAGCTTACTTCCAAATATTTTTATTTGTTTTCCGATTGGAGAAGCGCCGGCAAATAATTTTTCTGCAATATCTTTACCTAATATCGTAACATTTTTCCCACCCTTCGATTCAATAGGTGTAAAATATCTTCCGTCTTCCAGATCAAAAGGCATAACCTTATCGAAATCATGTGAAACAGCTATAATATCTATGTCCTCAATGCTGTTATTTCTGTATTTTACAGTACGATTTACCGAAAACATAAAAGTGCTGGCTTCGGAAGCTGTACTTCTTCTCTGAATTTCACGGAGATCTTGTAAAGTAGGCTCAGGTCGTTTCCAGTATTTCCACCAGGGATAATCTCCTCCCATTGCCCAGGGCCACTTTTGAACAAAAAGAGCGTTATCACCTAATTGATCAATACTTTTATGAATAGCTATTTCCATGGAATCGAAAATGGTAAGAACGGATATTACTGAAAATATACCGATAGTAATTCCCAGAAGTGAAAGAAGAGTTCTGATTTTGTTAACAATAATCGACTGAAATGCAAAAATAAAACTCTCCCGTAATAATTTCAAAAATATCTTCATAGTCGTCAGGTTCTGAATTCAGTGTGTAAAATTAAATAAATACTTATAACTATGTAAACGAATTTAATTGTTACTTTGTACTGATCTTTAAAATTAAATTGTATATCAATAATAAACAGTACTGTGAAGAAGATTAAAAACGCCTTGATTTCTGTATTTCATAAAGACAGGTTGGGCGAAATTACAAAAATTCTTAGCCAATTGGAAATAAAAATCTATTCTACAGGAGGCACGTACGATTTTATCTCCAGGTTAGGAATCGAAGCATTTACAGTGGAATCATTAACATCCTATCCTTCTATTCTAAGT
The DNA here is from genome assembly GCA_021107975.1 of Bacteroidales bacterium. GTDB lineage: Bacteria > Bacteroidota > Bacteroidia > Bacteroidales > JAADJA01 > JAADJA01. The sequence goes on from JAIORT010000508.1 coordinate 8,892, forward strand.
GGCAGAGTAAAAACTTTACATCCAAAAATTTTCGGAGGTATCCTGGGAAGGAGGGATAACAAAAATGACATCCGGCAATTCAAAGAATTTGACATTCCGGAAATTGATCTTGTTATTGTTGACCTTTATCCGTTTGAAAAAACAGTAGCATCAACTGAAAATGAACAGGAGATTATTGAAAAAATAGACATTGGAGGTATTTCCCTTATCAGGGCTGCTGCCAAAAATTACAAAGATGTATTAATCATCTCTTCTTTTTATCAATATGACGATTTGATTAATCTTTTAAAAAAGAAAAAGGGTTATTCAAACCTGGAAGACAGGAAATATTTTGCCACCCATGCTTTTAATATTTCTTCACATTATGATACTGCCATATTCAATTATTTTAATGAAGACAAAGAAGATATTTTCAAAAAAAGCATAACAACTTCCAGGGTTTTGCGCTATGGTGAGAATCCACATCAAAAAGGCGTTTTTTACGGAGAGCTTGGAGATGTATTTGAACAGTTGCATGGGAAAGCAATTTCTTATAATAACCTTGGCGATTTAGATGCCGCCATCAACCTGATAAATGAATTTGACGAACCCACATTTGCGATTCTAAAACATAATAATGCCTGCGGTATTGCCAGCAGACCCAAATTGATAAATGCCTGGAAAGATGCCCTTGCAGGCGACCCTGTCTCAGCTTTTGGCGGAGTGCTGATAACCAACGAAATTATTGATTCGGAAACAGCTTTAGAAATTAATAAATTGTTTTTTGAGATTATTTTAGCGCCCGGTTATGATAAAAATGCACTCGAAGTGCTTAAATCTAAGAAAAATAGAATAATTTTGCAAAAGAAATCTTATGTTTTTCCTGAAAAACAATTCAAATCAATACTGAACGGAGTAATTGAACAGGACAAGGATTTAAAGACAGAAACAGGGGTGGATTTAAAAGTTGTAACAAAATCATCTCCGACCGGGTATGAAAAGACAGAACTTATTTTTGCGAATAAAATTGTAAAACACACAAAATCAAATGCTATTGTGTTAACAAAGAATAAACAGTTGTGTGCAAGCGGGGTTGGGCAAACATCAAGGGTTGACGCACTGAAGCAAGCCATAACAAAAGCGAAAGAATTTGGGTTTAACCTGAAAGGGGCAGTATTGGCATCGGATGCATTCTTCCCGTTTTCCGATTCAGTTGAAATTGCTCATAATGCAGGGATTACGGCTGTTATTCAACCGGGAGGATCGATAAGAGACAAGGATTCAATTGAATTTTGCGATAAGCATGGGATGAGTATGGTTTTTACTGGAATACGTCATTTTAAACATTGATGGTAAAATAAAAGACGCATGGCAGTGCGTCTGTACATGGATTTAAAAGTTATATGTTAATAATCAATAATCAATAATAATCATGGGTCTTTTTTCCTTTTTAACCAAAGAAATAGCGATTGACTTAGGTACGGCAAATACCATCATCATCTATAACGACAAAGTAGTGGTGGATGAACCATCAATAGTAGCTTTAGAACGAAATACAGGAAAGATCATTGCCGTTGGTAAAAAGGCGATGATGATGCACGGAAAGACTCATGAGAATATTAAAACCATCAGACCGTTGAGGGATGGTGTAATTGCTGACTTTCAATCTACTGAATATATGATTAGGGAAATGATAAAAATGGTATGGATAAAAAAACCTTTATTTCCCCCGGCTCTTAAAATGGTTATTTGTATTCCTTCGGGGATTACCGAAGTGGAAGAAAGAGCTGTAAAAGATTCAGCGGAGCAAGCCGGCGCTAAAGAAGTAAAACTTATACATGAACCTATGGCTGCTGCTATCGGAATTGGCATTGATGTGATGGAGCCGACAGGAAACATGGTCATTGACATAGGAGGAGGAACAAGTGAGATTGCTGTAATTGCTTTGGGCGGTATCGTAAACAATAAATCCATCCGTATTGCAGGTGATGATTTTAATACGGATATAGAGGAATACATGCGCAAACAACACAATATCAACATCGGGGAAAGAACGGCTGAACGGATTAAATTTGAAGTTGGGGCTGCCATGCCTGAAATTGAAAACCCGCCGGATGAATATGCCGTACATGGACGCGATATGCTTACAGGAATCCCGAAAGAGATAAAAGTTAATTATACCGAAATAGCGCATTGCCTTGATAAGTCAATATCAAAAATAGAGGCTGCGGTTTTACATGCTTTAGAAATGACACCCCCTGAGCTATCGGCAGATATTTTCAGAACAGGAATTTATTTGGCAGGCGGCGGATCCATGTTAAGAGGTTTGGATATACGCTTACATCTGAAAACAAAACTACAGATTCATGTTGCAGAGGACCCGTTAAGGGCAATCGCCAGAGGGACAGGAATAGCACTGAAAAACTATGATAAATTTAATTTCCTTATAAAATAATGATAAAATGCTACAATGCTTAAATATTTTTGCATTTTTGCCACGAAATTTCGGGGTTCTACAAATTCATGGTTGTACCTAATCTATTAAGAAAGTGCGACATCTGTTTGCATATATACTAAAACATTATTTCTTTTTCCTTTTTTTATTACTGGAAATCTTTTCCTTTTCATTCGTTGTACAAAACAATTATCAACAAGCTTCTTTCATTAATTCAGCCAACAAAATTACCGGTTCGATATTTAATACTTCCAACAATATTAATGAATATTTTTCATTGAAAAAGGCTAATTATTCTTTGGCAGAAGAAAATGCACGCTTACACGATTTATTATCAAATTCATATCGCATTACCGATACTTTGATTTACTATCAAAAAGACACTCTTTTTCAATATATCAGCGCAAAAGTTATAAATAATTCCGTGAACAAACAAAAAAATTACCTGATATTAAATAAAGGAAGTATTCATGGAATAAGAAAAGATATGGGAGTTATTACATCCACAGGTGTTGTGGGAACGGTTATTGAGGTTTCAAAAAAATTTTCTATTGTAATATCAGTGCTTCATATTAATAATAAAATCAATGCCCGTATTGAAAAAAACAGGCATCTGGGAAGTATTGAATGGGATGGCTCATATTACAGAAATGGATTATTAACCGATATTCCAACACATGTAAGGCTTTATAAAGGAGATACCATTATTACAAGTGGTAATTCTTTTATTTTTCCTGAAGGAATTCTTATAGGAACAGTTGAAGAATATTATTCAAAACAAGGAGATAAGTTCAACAAAGCCAGAATTAATTTTGCCGTTGATTACAACAACATATATTTTGTTTACGTAATCATTAACCTTATGAAAGAAGAACAGACACAATTGGAAACGTTACAGAATAATGAGTAATTTATATCTAAAAAACATACTCAGGTTTTTCATTTTAATCTTATTGCAGGTTTTAATACTCAACAAAATCAACTTTGGCGGGTATATAAATCCATACTTATATATTTACTTCATTTTATTACTTCCTTTTGAAACACCCGGCTGGCTTCTCCTGATATCTTCTTTTTTATTAGGAATGGGAGTTGATATGTTTTCGGGCACTCCGGGAATGCATGCCGCTTCTTCTGTATTAATGGCTTTTTTCAGACCAATGATTATAAAAAGTATTGCCTCCAAAAAAGAATACGAGGCTGGAATGCAGCCCTCAATCAGGGATTTGGGTTTTCGATGGTTCTTTACTTATGCCCTTATTCTCATTTTTATTCATAACTTTGCTTTTTTCTATATTGAAGTGTTCAGGTTATCAGATTTTTTCGGTACTTTACAAAGAGTTATTTACAGTACTATTTTCACCCTGTTACTTGTATTGCTTACTCAGTACTTGTTTATTAAACCCTCTAAATAACCTTTGAAAATTATTAT
>JAIORT010000873.1 GCA_021107975.1 Bacteroidales bacterium
CAACTTCCGGTTCCAACTATTCGGGGTGGAAACAGTTTATTACAAAAAATCCGGGGAGGGTGAAGTGAATACTAATGCCTAAAGTTTAAATTACTCAAATTAAAATTTCAAAAAGATCTTTACCAAGGGGAAAAATACAGAGGGACTTACATCAGCTTCTGGTAAGCCTGCCACCAGCGGTCGGGGATGTCGTCTTTACAGGCAACTTCATAATCGTTATACGAACAGGGTACAAGATGATGGCGTTCGTAAATATTTTTATAATTTGTTTTTACAGGTACATCCATCCACCACCTGTCGCTCTTTTTGCTTTTATAAAATACTAACTGGTCTTTATGGTCTTTGATGGAAACGGTATATTTGATATATTCTTCTTTATCTGTGTAAGGATGGTCGTTTTTACGATTATAATACCCATCAATGAAGTACCATATCATTTGAGCCGCAAGATGCACTGTTTGGTTGTTAATATCATATTTCGGATTGATTTCATAAATACCTAAGGATGATAGCTTATCGCTCAGCCCGGCGTATCTCATTATCCGGCAGATTTCTTCACCATAAAACCCATTGGGTGAAGCATTCCCGTTTCCCGGGGCATCCGATTGTCTGATTGCTGAAATATCAACCGATATCATATCTGCATTTCTGACCAAAGGTTCTGCTTCTTCCGGTTTTTCTCTAATGTAACCCAACCTGTAAACATCGAAATAAAGGCTCTTCATTAAATTAATAGCTTCCGGGTCAACAAAATATGACTGATAACCAATGTTAGTATAATTGAATAAGAAGTTTGGCTGGTGAAGAATAGTTTTATTCAAATACGATTGTGAGTCGAGTTCCTGATCTGTTTTTCCAAGATCAAAAACCGAATCAACAGCTACTATATTTATAATTCGACCTAACGATTCATACGCCCTGTAATTGGCGAAAGTTAAATCCTGGCTGCCACCTATAATTATGGGAATGATATTGTTTTTAATCAGTTCTGAGACAATGCCTGACAGGGCAAAATATGTATCATTTATTTTATGACCTTTTTTTATGTTTCCCAAATCGGCAATACGGACTTTATAATTGCCCCTGAATAGTTTGTACAGATGATTTCTGACATAATCGGGAGCGTATGCGCAACCTTTGTTATTAACAGCTTTTCGGTCTTCCTTAACGCCTATTATGGCAATATCAACATCACCAAGCTCTGGAAATTTATCTTTATTAAAATAAATTTTTATAATGTCTCCTAATTTTTGACTGGATGAATTCTCATTCAAATTAATCTCAGACAATTCCAGAGGCTCTAAGTATATTGAAATGTCCATAGTATCAAACTTTTTAATCGTCAAGTTTGTTATTTATACAATAATATTGGAAAAAAGTTATGAGAAATTTGATAAATTTTATCCCGGAGTGTTTTTTTGAGTAATTCACGTTTATTAATAAAGGGGGATGAAAATATCCCCCGAATAATCTGATTTTATTTTTTTTTCTTTTTGCCTGTCTGCTTTTTATCAGCGGCATCAATTATTTGTCTGCATTCTTCAAGTGTTAAACTTTCGGGATCTTTGTCTTTGGGAATTCTGTAATTCTTTTTTTCTTTTTTTAAATATGCTCCGTATCTGCCTTTAAGTACGCTGATTGAAGGGTCTTCTTTAAATTTTTGTATTATCTTTTCTTTTTCTTGTTTTCGTTTATTCTCAATAATTTCTATTGCTCTTTCGTGCGAAACTGAAAGAGGGTCATCGTTCTTTCCAAGTGAATAAAACAGGTTTGTGTGTTTAATATAAGGACCAAAACGTCCGATAGCCACAGTCATTTCTTCGTTCTCGTAACTTCCAATGGTTCGCGGAAGCTTAAATAATCCGAGAGCTTCTTCAAGGGTTACCGACTCAATACTTTGTCCCTTTCTCATTCCTGCAAATTTTGGTTTCTCCTCATCGTTTGATTCGCCAATCTGAACAATAGGACCGTATCTGCCAATTTTTGTATAAACATTTCTGCCCGTTTCCGGGTCAGTTCCCAATAAGCGTTCACCACTTTGCTTTTTAGATTTTTCCAATGTTTCCCGGATACAATTGTGGAAAGGCGTATAAAATTCTTTAATCATATCATTCCATACTTTATTCCCATGTGCTATTTCATCAAATTCTTTCTCGGCATTGGCAGTAAAGTTATAGTCCATGATATTATGAAAATACTGTACCAGGAAATTGTTTACAATGCTACCTATATCAGTAGGAAAGAGCTTGGCTTTTTCAAATCCTGTTTTTTCGGTTTTTATCTCCTCCGTTATGCTGCCATTGCTAAGAGAAATAAAACCATACTTGCGTTCAACTCCTGTTCTGTCTGCTTTTTCTACATATTCACGTTTTTGTATAGTAGAAATAGTAGGAGCATAAGTGGAAGGTCTTCCAATACCCAGTTCTTCAAGTTTTTTTACAAGGCTGGCTTCGGTAAATCTTGGAGGATATTGCGTAAATTTTTCGACAGCATTTATTATATTTCTCCGAAGTTTTTCGCCTTTTGTAAGTGGCGGCAATACCCCTTTTTGAGTGTCGCTAACTTCATCATCTGTTGATTCTAAATATACTTTTAAAAATCCATTAAATTTTATTACTTCGCCTTTTGCCACAAATTTTTCTTCCGTTGTTGAAATGTCAATAGTAACATTTGTCTTTTCTAATAGTGCATCAGCCATCTGTGAAGCAATAGTACGTTTCCAGATAAGTTCATAAAGTCTTTTTCGTGAAGCGTCTCCTTCTATAGTCTGGCTTTCCAAATAGGTTGGTCTGATAGCCTCATGGGCTTCCTGAGCAGCTTTTGCTTTAGTTACATATTGCCTGATTTTTACATAATCTTCTCCGTAATTTTTCGTAATCACCTTTTTAGCCATAGATAAAGCGAGATTTGAAAGATTAACGGAATCGGTACGCATATAAGTAATTTTACCCGATTCATATAGCTGTTGGGCTACAAGCATTGTTTTCGCAACAGAGAATCCTAATTTTCTTGAGGCTTCCTGTTGGAGTGTTGATGTAATGAAAGGCGGCGCAGGAGATTTTTTAGCCGGCTTTGTTTCAACTGAAACTATTGTAAATTCTGCGGGAATACATTTATTTATAAAAGCAACTGCTTCTTTTTTTGTTTTAAACCGGGTGGAAAGTTCGGCATCCAAAAAAGTAATTCCACTGCTTTTTACGATTTCAAACTTAGCAGTGATTTTAAAAGAAGATTCGGGCTTAAATGCTTTAATTTGTTCCTCCCTCTCAACTATTAACCTCACAGCTACCGATTGAACACGACCGGCTGAAAGAGCTGGTTTAATTTTTTTCCAGAGGACAGGAGAAATTTCGTATCCGACAAGGCGGTCTAATACTCTTCTTGCCTGCTGAGCATCTACAAGTTTATGGTCAATCCCTCTTGGATTTTTAATGGCATCTAAAATTGCAGATTTGGTTATTTCGTGGAAAACAATTCTTTTGGTTTTTTTTTCTTCGAGATCCAATGCTTGTACCAAATGCCATGATATGGCTTCCCCTTCACGGTCTTCATCAGTAGCCAGCCATATTGTTTCAGCGTCTTTGGCAATTTTTTTAAGCTCGGAAACTATTTTCTTTTTATCGGCAGGTATTTCGTAGTTTGGAACAAATCCTTTATCAACATCAACACTTAAATCTTTTTTTGAAAGATCTCTTACATGCCCAAAGCACGACTTTACCGAATAATCTTTTCCAAGGAACCTTTCAATCGTTTTTGCTTTAGCCGGAGACTCAACAATTACAAGATTTTTAGCCATTATAAATTTGTTTTAATAAATAATTATGCTTTCTAAAAAATTGTGCAAATGTAAAATAATAAATACATTAAAATCCAAAAGGTATTGAATATTTTATCGAACCATAAGGCTAATTATCTGATAACTATTGACAAATGATCAGTGATTGAAGACTAATCCCGATAGCTATCGCTAGAAGACTGAAGGCGGTAAATATCGTTGTAATCTTATCATATCAATATTTGTTTTAAATTAGCTGCAATAATTAATTCTGTTTAATCATGAAAAAAAGCTACATTTTTGTTATATCCGCCTTTCTGTTAAGCTTGTTTATTTTTTCTGAAACATACGCTCAAAAAGAAATTCCGCCTGCAGGGTACGAAAAATTAACACCTTTATCAGTAAAGGATTCCATTGAATTGGCAAATCTTCCCAAGCTAACCTTACCCGAAAGTTTTAAAGGTCCCGATGCTCCGTTATTGCCTTACATTGTAGATAACTCACAAAACATGCACTGGCGTCCGGTCTTTGCACAGGTTGCTTATGAGTGCGGGCAGGCAAGCGGAATAGGACAGGGTTTTACGTATGCAATAAATCGTTTGAGGAATTTACCTTCAGATGACCCCGATAATCAATATCCCACTCATTTTTGCTGGAATTTCGGAAATGGCGGTGATGGTTGGTATGGTGTCAGCTACTTCCATAGTTTTGAAATTGTAAGGACAGAAGGAACACCCAATGTTACTACTTACGGCGGAATGTCTGCCGGGGGTCCAAAACGATGGATGAACGGATACGACAATTATTACCAGGCTATGCACAACAGAATAGCCGAAGCTTACCAGATAGATGTTTCAACTGAAGAGGGCATATTAACCATAAGAAACTGGATACACAATCATATAGAAAATGCTGATGTAGGCGGTGTTGCCAGCTTTTATACGTCATGTCCTTATGGAATGTCAACTTTACCAACGGGAACCCCGGAGGCAGGAATGTATGTAATGACAAGCTGGGGTGGCGCCAATCATGCATTAACAGTTTCCGGTTATCACGATTCAATTTGCTGGGATTATAATAATGACGGGCAATATACTAATCATATAGATATTAATGGAGATGGTGAGGTTAATGTAAGGGATTGGGAAATCGGTGGTTTGAGGTTTGCCAATAATTATAGCGGAGGTCCCACATGGGGAAATAATGGGTTTTGCTATATGACATATAAATCGCTTGCCGATCCTCCCGGAAACGGGGGAATATGGAACAATGCCCTTCATGTTCTTTATGCCAAGGCAGGCACGGAACCTCTGCTTACAACACGAGTTATCCTGAAACACGATATGCGGGAAATGATAAGGGTACAGGTTGGAATTTCTACAGATATAACTTCCGAAACACCACAATATGTTCTCGGATTCCCGATCTTTAATTATCAGGGAGGCAACTATTATATGCAGGGAGGAACTTCAGAAGAGGATAAAACAATTGAATTTGGATTGGATATTACACCATTTCTGAACCTGATAGAACCCGGAACACCAGCCAGGTATTTCCTGATGGTAAATGAAAATGATCCCAATACCTGGGGAACCGGTGAAATAATCAGTTACTCAATTATTGATTATACAAATGGTGTTAACGAAATTATATGTGACCAGTCAAATGTAAATATCACAAATAACAATCTGACCACTTTATGGGTAAATCATACAGTAGATTATGGTTCGGTTATGATTGATATGGATACATTGCCCCCGGCTACAATGTTTGAGCCATATAGCTGCCAGTTAACGGCTTCGGGAGGAACAGAACCCTATTTATGGGATTTTGACCTTAATTTTACCGAAACAAATTATACTCAAACATTTCCAATGGTTAACGCCCAACAGTTAACTCCGAGTAATAATGATGATGGCTATGCATTAAAACAATTAGATTTCACATTTCCGTTTTACGGAGAAGAATATGATGAGGTAAGGGTTAATGTGGATGGTACTATAATGTTTGAGGATTATTTTAACTGGCCTTATACAGTATATGACTTTTTTACTTTTACAAAAAATAAGCATATCGCTCCGTTTAATACTGATTTAAGAATTTACCCATCGGGTAATGATGGTATGTGGTATGAAGGTGATACAAATTTTGCCATATTCCGTTGGAAAGTATCTGTAAACGGACAACAAGGCACTTCCGAACTGAATTTTGCCGTGCAACTTTTCAAGAATGGCGATATCAGATTTTTTTACGGGAATGTAAATATTTATTCAGGCATTGAATGGTTATCAGGAGTTTCCGCCGGAGACAATAAATATTACCAGTTTACCGAAGTTACAAACGATCCTTCTATTACCCCTGAATTTGTCTGTGATTTGGAAGCATCGCATTATCCTGAAGGGTTTGAGATTTCCCGTTATGGTGTTTTTAGTGGTACCACTAATGAAATCTATAATAACTTTAAGATTAAATTTATGGTAACGGATGAAAATAACCTGAAAGATTCTAAAGTCTTGTTGTTCTCAACCGATGGGTCAAATTACTTAGTGATTGATGATTATTCTGTGATTGCAGGAGGTGATGATATGATTGAATATGGTGAGAAAGCCTTTCTGACAGTTGATATTAAAAGTCTTAGTGAAGAAATAATTACAGGCGCCGGCATGACCCTCTCAATTGATGATGAGTTTATTACATTATTAGACAGCAGTGAAATATTAGGAAGTTTTGATCCTGGGGAGATAAGGACATTTACCAATGCATTTACATTTAATGTCGGAAATCTTGTTCCAAATGGACATAACCTTGATTTCAGTACGCTTATTACTGATGATTCGGGAGGAGAATGGGCAAGTCATATTTATCTTACTGCTTATGCACCGGAAATTTCTGCCGGAAGCGTTACTGTGGATGATAGCGGCAATAGTAGTTTGGACCCGGGCGAAACGGCTGACTTGATAGTTACATTAGTGAATGACGGCGGAGCAACGGCAAATAATATTGTAGCTACATTATTTTCATCCGATCCTTATGTAACAATAAATGACAATACAGGAAATATTAATATTTTAAGCCCGTATAATAATGACACTGTAACATTTAATGTTACCGCTTCCGCTTATATTCCGATTGGATATATTATAGAATTTACGATTGATATAGCAGCAGACCTTGGAATTACAAACACCGATACATTTGACCTGGTAATAGGTCAGACACCTATTGTTATTATTGATGTAGATCCTAATCATAGCAGTGGTCCTATAATTCAGACAGCCATAGAAGCCAATGGTGTTTTAGTTGAATACACAACTTCTTTCCCTGCCGATATGAATCAATATTCAGCAATCTTCGTTTGTCTGGGTATTTATTCTGATAATTATATATTATCATCATCAGAAGGACAAGAGTTAGCAAATTACCTTAATAATGGCGGTAATTTATATATGGAAGGCGGTGATACATGGGCTTATGATAATCAAACAGCAGCACATGCTATGTTTAATATTAACGGAACTGATGACGGAACCTCAGATATGTCACAAGTATTAGGTCAAACCGGAACTTTCACCGAAGGAATGAGCTTTATATATTCAGGAGAAAATGACTGGATGGATCATATCGAACCGATTGTTCCTGCTTTTCTGGTACTGGAAAATGAATCACCTTCTTATGGTACAGGTATTGCTTATGATGAAGGTACTTATAAGACAATCGGGACTGCGCATGAATTCGGAGGACTGACGGATGGAACATCCATATCAACGAAAAAGGAATTAATGAAACAATATCTTGATTTCTACGGATTATTACCTCCTCCTGTATATACGCTTAATCTTAAAGTTTACCTCGAAGGTCCATTTAATGGAACTGAAATGAAAACGGATCTTAATACACAGGATTTGATTCCTTCAGTTCAATCCTATAATGTCAATCCGTGGTATTATGATGGAACCGAAAATATAGTTACAATTCCGAACAGTGATATCGTTGATTGGGTTTTAGTTGAATTCAGGGATGCACCTGATGCTATATCTGCTACTCCAGGCACTATGATTGCCCGTCACGCAGCTTTCCTTCTTAATGATGGTTCGGTTGTTGGATTAGACGGAAGTTCAAGCCTGTATTTCAGCAATACAATAAATTATCAATTATTCATTGTCATTTGGCATCGTAATCATTTGGGAGTTCTTTCGGCAAATGCATTGTCGGGGTTCAATGGTGTTTACAACTATGATTTTACATTAAGCGAGGATAAGGTTTATGGTGGAAATCTGGCTCATAAAGAAATTGCCCCTGGAATTTGGGGGTTAATTGCAGGCGATGGTAATTGTGACGGACAGATCACCATACCGGATAAAACAAATGTTTGGTCACAACAAGCCGGGGAAGCAATGTATGAATTCGGAGATTTTAATATGGATGGAAATATCGACAACAAAGACAAGGACGATTTATTAATCCTTAATATAGGAATGGGATATACAGGTCAGGTATTACCTTAAATCCGCATTGATCAGTAACCTGAAAATTTTTAGGGGGAGCGTGATGCAGGGTGCTGGGTGCAGGGTGCAAAGGGCAATGAACTTAACCATCTCGACATTTGCAACCAAATTGCCACAGCATTTGTCTTAAATTTACTATTTTATTAATATTTATGATCATGAAAAAAAATTTCCTTTTTACATTGTGTGCTTTATTAATTGGTTCATTTATTATTACTCAAACATACGCTCAAAAAGAAAATCCTCCTGCAGGGTACGAAAAATTAACACCTTTATCAGTAAAGGATTCCATTGAATTGGCAAATCTTCCCAAGCTAACCTTACCCGAAAGTTTTAAAGGTCCCGATGCTCCGTTATTGCCTTACATTGTAGATAACTCACAAAATATACACTGGCGACCGGTCTTTGCACAGGTTGCTTATGAGTGCGGACAGGCAAGCGGAATAGGACTTGGATATACTTATGCAATAAATCGTTTGAGAAATTTGCCTTCAAATGACCCCGATAATCAATACCCCACTCATTTTTGCTGGAATTTTGGAAATGGTGGTGATGGGTATTACGGAGTTAGTTATTTTCATAGTTTTGAAATAATAAAGACAGAGGGAACGCCTAATGTAACAACTTATGGCGGAATGTCTGCCGGGGGTCCAAGGCGCTGGATGAACGAATACGACAATTATTACCAGGCTATGCACAACAGGTTAGCCGAAGCTTTTCAGATAGATGTTTCAACCGAAGAAGGTGTGCTGACCTTACGACACTGGATTGACAATCATTTGGAAGGATCAGATGTAGGCGGTGTTGCCAATTTTTACACGTCATGTCCTTATGGAATGCCAACTTTGCCATCCGGAACCCCGGAGGCAGGGATGTATGTAATGACAAGCTGGAGCAGCGCCAATCATGGATTAACAGTTTCCGGCTATCACGATTCGATTTGCTGGGATTATAATAATGACGGGCAATATACTAATCATATAGATATTAATGGAGATGGTGTGGTTAATGTAAGAGACTGGGAAATCGGTGGTTTGAGGTTTGCCAATACTTACAGCGGTGGTCCCAATTTCGGAAACAATGGGTTTTGTTATATGATGTATAAAACACTTGCCGACCCTTACGGTAACGGTGGAATATGGGATAATGCGGTTCATGTTCTTTATGCCAAGGCAGGCACGGAACCATTACTTACAGCTAAAATTACCTTAAAACATATTGCGCGTAAAATGATACGTGTACGTATAGGCTATTCAACTGATACAACAGCTTTTTACCCGGAATGCACAATTGGCTTTCCTATTTTTAATTTCCAGGGCGGTAATTATTATATGCAGGGAGGAACCTCAGAAGAAGATAAGACTATCGAATTTGGATTGGATATTACTCCTATAATTAATATGATTGGGTCGGGAGTTCCTGCAAGATATTTCCTGATGGTTGACGAAGATGACCCAAGTAGCTGGGGTTTAGGAGAAATAATTGACTTTTCAATTATTGATTATACAAATGGCATTAACGAAATAATTTGCGATCAGTCAAATGTAAACCTGGTTAATAATGGTTTGACTAAATTATGGGTGAATCATACTGTTGAATATAATAATGTTTTTATTGATAATGACACGCTTCCGGTAGCTACGGTTTATGAGCCATATACCTGCCAGTTAACGGCTTCGGGAGGAACTGAACCTTATTTGTGGGATTTTGACCTGAATTTTACCGAAACAAATTATACTCAAACATTTCCAATGGTTAACGCCCAACAGTTAACTCCGAGTAATAATGATGATGGCTATGCATTAAAACAATTAGATTTCACATTTCCGTTTTACGGAGAAGAATATGATGAAGTAAGGGTTAATGTAGATGGCACTATTATGTTTGAGAATTATTTTGACTGGCCTTATACAGTATATGACTTTTTTACTTTTACTAAAAATAAGCATATTGCTCCGTTTTATACTGATTTGAGAATTTACCCATCGGGTAATGATGGTATGTGGTACGAAGGGGGTGAAAATTCAGCTACATTTCGCTGGAAAGTTTCTGTAAACGGACAACCAGGCACTACTGAATTGAATTTTGCCGTAACCTTATATAAAAATGGGAATATAAAATTTTATTACGGAAATGTAAATGATTATACAAATATTGAATGGTTGTCAGGACTTTCTGCGGGAGATAATAAATACTACCAGTTTACCGAAGTTACAAACGATCCTTCTATTACCCCTGAATTTGTCTGTGATCTGGAAGCCTCGCATCATCCTGAAGAATTTGAGGTGTCACGATATGGTATTTTTAGCGGAACACCCCAGAAAATTTATAACAACTTCGAGATAAAATTCAGGGTAACCGACGAAAACAATTTAACCAACTCAAAGATTTTGCTTTTCTCAACAGACGGGTCTAATTATTTGGTTGTAGATGATTATACGGTTGTTTCAGGAGGCGATGATATTATTGAGTTTGGCGAAACGACTTATTTATCAGTTTCTATTAAAAGTCTGGGGGTGGTAACCATAACCGGTGCAGAAATGCTAATATCAATTAACGATGAGTATGTTACTATGAACGATAGCATAGAGATACTTGGTAACTTTGAACCCGGCGAGATTAAGACTTTTACCGATGCATTTATATTTGATGTCGGAAATCTTGTTCCGAATGAACATGAACTTGATTTCAATACACTTATTACTGATGATTCGGGAGGAGAATGGACAAGTCATATTTATCTTACTGCTTATGCACCGGAAATTTCTGCAGGAAGCGTTACAGTGGATGATGGCGGCAATGGTGGTTTGGACCCGGGCGAAACGGCTGACTTGATAGTTACATTGGTAAATGACGGCGGAGCAACGGCAAATAATATTGTGGCTACATTATTTTCCGATGATCCTTATATAACAATAAATAACAACACGGGGAATATTAATATCCTAAACCCGTATAATAATGACACTGTAACCTTTAATGTTACTGCTTCCGACGAAATTCCTATCGGGTATATTTTAGAATTTACAGTAGATATTGAAGCTGATAATGATTACACTGCTTCTGACCAGGTATATGTAATCGTTGGATTGATTTGCGAGGACTTTGAAACAGGAAATTTTTCTGCATATCCCTGGCAGTTTGGCGGTAATGCCGAATGGATGATTGACGATAGTATCATGTTTGAGGGCAACTATAGCGCCAGGTCGGGAGATATTGACGATGAACAAACATCTGATATGCTACTCGAGGTTTGTGTTTTAAGTGATGGTGAAATAGGTTTTTATAAAAAAGTCTCCAGTGAAGCCACCTATGATTTTCTCAGGTTTTATATCAACGGGATTGAAAAAGGAGCCTGGGAGGGCGAACAGGACTGGAGTATATCAACATATCCTATTAGCGCAGGAGTACATACATTGAAGTGGTCTTATGAAAAAGATATGTCGATAAGTAACGGCTCTGACTGTGGATGGGTGGATAATATTACATTCCCGCCTTTTGGCGATCCTTATCCACAACTGACTTATAATCCCGAAACATTTGTACTGACTCTTGAAAGTGGGGAAATTGTTACTGACACAATCACTATAATGAATGAAGGCACGGGTCCGATTATTTTTTCTGTGGAAGTGGTTGACTCGCTAGGCAATAGTGTGGACTGGTTATCCGTTGACCAGCAAAACGGTGGTCTCAATCCGGCTACCGGCGACACAATAGAAGTTACTTTTGACGCAACAGGACTGGAACAAGGCAACTATATGGCTAATATCATTATAACAGACCACTTGGACAATGAATATATTATTCCTGTTTGGATGTATGTTGAAATTATCCCCGGCATTGGGAAGAACAACTACATTGCCCGATTTGAAACCATGCCCAATCCTTTCAGTGATAAAACGCAAATCCGGTTCGAAGTAAAAAAATCCGGCAAATTAACACTTGATATATTTAATTTTAAAGGCTCAAAAATTAAAACTCTTATTCCGGGCTTAATGCTTAACAAAGGAAGCCATACAGTAATATGGGACGCCACTAACCAAAGCGGGAACAGGGTTAAGCCGGGAATATACTTCTATAAGCTGACATTTGATAATGAAGTGCTTACAGGAAAGATGATTTTTATGGATTAAAATCTAAAATAAATAAAAGGATTGAACCCCGACGAAACCATAGAGCTATAAG
>JAIORT010000271.1 GCA_021107975.1 Bacteroidales bacterium
GGAAAATATTAAAACGCATTGCCGAAGAAAATGAAATTGTTGGGCCTGGCAGTCCTGTGTTTTTGTTTGCGTCAACTGATAACGATTGGGTGATAAGGGTGAATATTACTGATAAGGATATTTTTTCGCTGCGGTTAAATGACAATGCAGAAGTTAAATTTGATGCTTATCCCGATAAAATTTTCACGGCAACTGTTACAGAAATCGGAAACTCAGCCGACCCTTACACAGGTACTTATGAAGTTGAACTAACATTACAACCAACAAATACAAAATTCGCTTCCGGATTAATTGCAAGTGTGGATATTTATCCTTCAAAAAAAGAAAAATTTAAAATCATTTCTGTTAATGCACTCATTGAAGGCAACGAAACAGAAGGATATATTTATCAGGTCATTAACAAAAATCAGGTAAAAAAATTGAAAATAAAAATTCATAAAATTTCTGATAAAGATTTAATTATAAAGTCAGGCGTAAAACCCGGAGCAGAGATAATAATTGAAGGAGTGAGTTATGTTAATGGAACATCTGGAGTTGAAGTGATAAAATGATTTTTTAAACGCAGAGGCGCAGAGGCGCAGAGAAGTATAAGAATGAATTTTTTAAATAATGAAATAAAAAACCTCTGCATCTCAGCGTCTCAGCGTTCAGTAAAAAATTTAAACGCAGAGGCGCAGAGGCGCAGAGAAAAATTAAAACCTCTGCATCTCAGCGTTCAATTTATTCCAAAGCAGAGAGAATGAAAAAATAAAACTTAAATCAATAATTAAAATCACAAAAAATGGAATATAACAAATTAACACAAAAAATAATTGCTGCAGCAATTGAAGTTCATAGGGAATTAGGTCCGGGATTATTAGAATCGGTTTATGAATATTGCATGGTTGAAGAACTTTCCAGTATGGGATTGAATGTAAAAAGCCAGGAAAAGGTGCCAATTGTTTATAAAGGAAAAACCTTGAAAAAAGTGTTCTATATTGACTTACTTGTTGAAGATGAAATCGTAATTGAGTTAAAAGCAGTAGAAGTAATATTGCCTGTTCATGAGGTACAGTTAGTAACATATTTAAAATTATCAGACAAAAGATTAGGACTATTAATAAACTTTAATGTTCCGCTTTTAAAAGATGGGATTAGGCGAAGAGTAAATAAATTTATTGAAGATTAAAAGAAACTCTGCATCTCAGCGTCTCAGCGTTCAGTAAAAGATTTCAACGCAGAGGCGCAAAGGCGCAGAGAAAAAAAGAATTAAAACCT
Organism: Bacteroidales bacterium; assembly: GCA_021107975.1. Taxonomy (GTDB): domain Bacteria; phylum Bacteroidota; class Bacteroidia; order Bacteroidales; family JAADJA01; genus JAADJA01. The sequence goes on from JAIORT010000271.1 coordinate 1,258, forward strand.
CAGCACCTCAGCGTTCAAATAGAAAGAAAAGAAACTCTGCATCTCTGCGTCTCTGCGTTCAATCAAAAAACACTAAAAATATGAAACTACCAAAAATAGCAATCAGCAATTACCAGTTTACAATAATTGTATTTATCCTGATTACGATAGCAGGGCTTAATTCCTATCTGAATATGCCCCGAATGGAAAATCCTGAAACGAAAATGCCGGGAGCTTCGGTGGTTGTAATTTACCCGGGTACTAATCCTGTTGATATGGAGCATCTAATTGTTACCCCTATCGAAGATGCCCTGAATGAACTGGATGATATAAAAATAATTGAAACTAAGATAAACGACGGACTCGCTATCATTCACATTGAGTTTTACTATGGAACCGATGCTGATGAAAAATATGATGATGTTGTAGAAAAAGTAAATACAGTAAGAAACGACCTGCCCGGTGATATTTATGAAATAGATATTCAGCAATGGACAATATCGGATGTTTGCATGATGCAGCTTGCCCTTGTTTCCGATAGCGTTGAATACAGGATTTTGCAGAAAAAAGCAGAGAAACTTGAAAAAGAGTTGAAAAAGGAAAGCGGTGTTAAAAAGATAGAAATAATTGCCTATCCCGAACAGGAAGTCAGGATTTCGATTGATATTGAAAAAATGGCTCAAATGAATATTTCTCTCGACCATATTATCAATGCCATAAAAAGCAATAATGCAAATATTCCCGGTGGAGCTATAAAATTGGATGATAAAAGTTTCAGTATAAAAACAAGCGGTTCGTACAACAATCTTGATGAGATACGAAATACGGTAGTCAATTCGTATCAGGGTAGATTGATTTATCTTAAAAATATTGCAACTGTAAATTTTGATTATGAAGACACAAAATATCTTGCACGTTTGTCGGGCAAAAGGGCAATATATATAACTGTTAAGCAAAAAGAAGGACGAAACGTTTTTAAAACAACCGAAGGCGTTAAAGCAAAAATAAATAAATTCAAAGAAAGCTTAGATGACGGTATTAGTTTGGAATATGTTTTTGACCAGTCGGAAGAGGTTGCCTATAAAATTAATAATTTTCAGTCAAATCTTTTACAAGGGATAATTCTGGTAGGAATAATTATTTTACTTGCACTCGGTTTTAAATCTTCATTAATCGTGATAATTGCAATTCCTTTATCAATCATTACAGGGCTTGCTTTTGTTGACTGGACAGGATTCGGGCTGGAACAGATGTCAATTGCAGGATTGGTAGTTGCTCTGGGACTTTTGGTTGATAATTCAATTGTGATAACCGAAAATATAAATCGTTTCCTTGCAAAAGGTTATAAGCCGATAGATGCGGCAATAAAAGGAGCTTCCGAAATTGGCTGGCCCATTGTGAGTGCAACGGTTACAACCTTGCTGGCGTTCATACCGATAATTCTTATGCCTGAAAAAGTAGGGCAGTTTATACGTAGTATGCCTGTAACCATTATTGCTACTCTTTCGGTTTCGTTGTTTATTGCTCTTACTTTAACTCCTCTTATTGCAAGCAGGATATTTAAGCAAAAATCAAATAATAATTTAATTGAAACCAAAAAGAAAAATAACCACAGGTATCTGAGACAATTTATTGAAGGTCCTTACAGAAAAATTTTATCCTTTTCATTGTCCCATAAAGCTATGATACTGATTGTTGCTATTGGCGTTTTGTTTGGCTCTGTGTTTATGATGAATTTTATTGGGTTTAGCTTATTCCCGAAAGCCGAAAAGCCACAGTTTATGATTAGAATTAATCTTCCCGAAGGTACTAATCTTGATAAAACCAATAGCGTAGTCAGTGAAGTTGAAGCTGTTTTGAATTCAATTGAAGATGTAAAATATTATGCTTCAAATGTCGGGCATGGTAATCCTCGTATTTATTATAATGTTTGGTCGAAAAATTATTTAAAAAATTATGGTGATATTTTTGTTTTTTTAAAAGAGTATGATATTGAAAAGTATGATAATCTGATTTCACAATTACGAAAAACATTCAATAATTATCCCGGTGCCAAAATCAATATTAAAGAATTTGAGCAAGGAACTCCGATAGCTGCCCCGATAATGATATATATTGAAGGCGATAATATTGACGAGCTTAGAAAAATTGCTTCTGAGGTTGAAAAATTTATTGAAAATGAAAAAGGAACTATAAATATTGATAACGAGTTAGCAAAATCACGAACCGACCTTTTTATTAATATCAATAAAGAAAAAGCTAATTTATTTGGAGTGCCGATACATGAGATTGATAAAACCATCAGGGCGGCAATTACAGGAATGAGCATTTCGAAATTCAGGGATAAAGACGGTGAAGAATTTAATATTGTTATGAGATTACCGTTTGAAGATAAAATTAAAATAAGCGATTTTGATAAGATTTATGTAAAATCAATGTCAGGTAAATTAATCCCGTTAAGGCAGTTAGCATCAATCGAATTTAAAAAAGCGCCAAGTTTGATAACACGTTACAATCTGAGCAGAACCGCTTTAATAACTGCCGACCTTGAAAAAGGGGCAAACCTTGATGAAATAATGGAGCCGGTAATTCAAAAGTTAAACGAATATCCTTTTCCAAACGGCTACACATACAGAATTGCCGGAGAATTGGAAAGCCGCGACGAAGCATTTGGCGGAATGAAAATAGCAATGATAATAGCTTTGATTTCAATATTTGCAGTGCTTGTTTTGCAGTTTAAATCTTTCACTCAACCGTTGATAATATTTGCTGCAATTCCTCTCGCTTTAATCGGCTCGATATGGGCATTGTTAATTACAGGCAATACTTTCTCATTTACAGCATTAGTCGGTCTGTTAAGTTTAATCGGGATAGTGATAAATAATTCAATTATATTGGTGGATTACACAAATAAACTCAGAGACAGCGGCAAATCAATAATTGAAGCATTAAAAATCGCAGGCGAAACTCGTTTTACCCCAATCATTCTAACAACACTTACAACAATCGGCGGACTACTGCCATTGACATTACGTGGCGGTACAATGTGGGCTCCAATGGGCTGGACTATTATCGGGGGGTTGTTGGTTTCAACAATGCTTACCTTAATTATTGTTCCGGTTTTATATAATATATTTTCTAATAAATTGAATAAAGTCCGCTAAAGCGGACTCCCAAATAATTTTTTTATCGTTCATAAACCACCATGCTGAAGCATGGTGCTGATTTTGAAAAATTAGTTTGCAGGTGTTTGGAAAAAAATGTTTAAATTGCAACTTTACATGAACTAATAAACCATTGCAGAAATTCGGCAACAAGCATGGTGCTGATTTTAAAATAATAAATTTCAATGTAAAATGAAAATCAGCACCAAGCTTCAGCTTGGTGAATAAATAAAACAAAACAATTCAGCCCGTTTTAACGGGCTTATAAAAAAGGAGAAATAACATGTTACATTCACACACAAAAATTTTTATCCATTTAATATGGGCTACAAAAAACAGGAAAAGATTATTCAAGAATGAATTCAGAAAAGAATTATCATTTCATTTAATTGAAAAAGCTAAATTTGAATCAATTCCGTTTATTAGTTTAAATGTTCAGCCGGAACATGTTCATGGATTAATTAATTTGCCGTCAGATAGATGTCTTGCTGAATTTATGCAGAAAATAAAAGGTGAATCCTCATTTTGGATTAATCAGAACAAAAATTTTTTAAAACAATTTAATTGGCAAAGGGGATACGGAGGATATTCGGTAAGTGCATCACAATTAGAAAAAGTAAAAAAATACATACAAAATCAAGATGAGCACCATAGAAAGAAATCGTTTGATGAGGAATACGAAGAATGGAAAAGAGAATATGGTATTTTTGATGATTGATTTTCAGATAAGAGGAAAGTCCGCTAAAGCGGACTCCCAAATAATATTTTAATCGTTTATTAATCACCATGCTAAAGCATGGTGCTGATTTTAGAATAATAAATTCAAATGTAAAATAAAAAATAGCTCCATTCCGAAAACTTTCGGAATAGCTTGGTGAATAAATAATGAAAAACAAAACAATTCAGCCCGTTTTAACGGGCTTATTACAAATCTAAAAAAAATATATTATGAGTACAAATAAAAATGAATTTAAAGTAAAAGGTGAAGAATTATTAAAAAAAATCAAGGAATTAATCCATGAAGGTAATGTCAGGAAGCTAATTATTAAAAATGAAGAAGGTAAAACCTATCTTGAAATACCGGTTTCCGTTGGAGTAGTTGGGGCAATAATTGCTCCTGTTTTGGCTGCTGTCGGTGCAATTGCCGCGCTTGCTGCTAATTTTACAATTGAAGTTGTCAGAAAAGAGGATAAGTAATTCTGAAGTATAATAATCTCTTATCTTTGCCCCTTTAAACTGAACGAAATCGGGTATGTAAATTTGTTTTATGCTCAGATTACATATAATCAAACAATTAACTCGTTCAAAATTTGCAAAGTTTACGACACGAAGTTAGTACGTATGTATGCGTTTCAGTATAATTTCCAAATATAAAAAATGATTCTAAGCACAATTGACTGGATAATTGTAGGTGTTTTTTTTGTGATTGTTCTTTTTATCGGCTGGATAGCCTCTAAAACTGCCGGCAAAGATACTTCTCAGTTTTTTCTTGGTGGCAGAGGAATGCCGTGGTGGTTGCTCGGAATCTCGATGGTTGCCTGTACTTTTTCAGCCGATACTCCAAATCTTGTAACAGGTATGGTACGTGAGTCGGGAGTGGCAAAGAACTGGGCTTGGTGGGCTTTTCTTATTACCGGTATGGTTACGGTGTTTATCTATGCCAAACTGTGGCGCAGAACTAACGCACTGACCGACCTTGAATATTACGAAAAAAGATATAGCGGAAAAGCAGCATCTTTCCTGCGCGGTTTCCGGTCCATTTATCTCGGTATTTTTTTTAATATGCTGATAATGGGTACGGTTACACTGGCAGCCATCAAGATTGGCGGAGTGCTGTTAGGGATAGAACCCTGGGTTGTGGTTATAGGAGCTTCAGTTGTAGTTGTGATTTATGCCGGTTTGGGAGGATTGAAAGGTGTGATATGGGCTGATTTTTTCCAGTATTCTATTGCCATGTTCGGGGCTGTGTTTGCAGCAGTAGTTGCTGTGCGTCAGCCGGAAGTGGGCGGACTTAAAGGGCTGCTTTCAAACCCTGCCCTCCAGGATAAACTTTCGTTTTTTCCTGATATTTCCGACCCTTCTGTTTATATTCCTTTACTTATTATTCCCATTGCAGTGCAGTGGTGGAATGTATGGTATCCCGGCGCTGAACCCGGAGGCGGAGGATACATTGCTCAAAGAATGTTATCGGCAAAAAATGAAAAAAATGCAATTGGAGCAACCATGCTTTTTAATTTTGCGCATTATGCACTCCGTCCATGGCCCTGGATAATTGTTGCACTGGCTTCACTAATTATATATCCCGACCTGGCATCCATCAAGGCTCATTTCCCCGACATCTCCGATACTTATCTAAAGGATGATATAGCTTATCCTGTTATGATGACGAAAATAGGACCCGGCTGGCTCGGTCTGGTTGTGGCTTCGTTAATTGCAGCATATATGTCAACCATAGGTACTCATTTGAACTGGGGTTCGTCTTATGTGGTAAATGATTTTTATAAACGTTTTATAAAACCGGCTGCATCAGAAAAAGAACTCGTTGCAATGGGAAGAATTACAACAGTTGTTTTAATGGTTATGGCTGGATTACTTTCGCTTTTTTTCCTGCAGGATGCAACGCAGGCTTTTGATATAATTCTCCTGACCGGTGCAGGTTCCGGACTGATTTATTTACTAAGATGGTTCTGGTGGAGGATTAATGCCTGGACAGAGGTAGTTGCTATGATTGTGGCTACTGTTACCGCTCTGGTTTTGATATTCGGAGTTGATAATTTAGGACTTGCAGAAAGTGTAAGCAGTATATATCCTTTGCCTGAGAATTACCGTGAAATTGGTGAAAAGGCATTGGCAGGAACGGTTTTCCCGGTTAAGTTGATTATTGCAATAGTTATCACAACTATATCCTGGATACTTGCTACTTATCTGACAAAACCCGAATCAAAAGAAACATTACGGAGTTTTTACAGGTTGACCCGTCCGGGAGGACCGGGATGGAAAAGGGTTATTTTGGAAGCAAGAGCCGAAGGTGATTTTATTGATGAACAGGATGCAGGAAAAAAGTGGGAGATGCCTATCCAGATATTATGTGTATTTATTGGAATTATTGTTATTTACACCTCTTTGTTTTCGATTGGAAGTTTTATTTATGGAGAAATGTTAAGAGGAATTATTTTATTGCTTGTTGCAATTGCCGGAACAATATTTTTATTTAAGTCGTTTGGAAAACTCAGAGCAGATTAGAACGAACATTACTTCAAGCGTGGACGAAGCAAGAGGATAATAAATGTGGTTCAACGCAGAGATAAATTTAGTCATTTTAAATATTTCAACGCAGAGACACAGAGACGCAGAGACAAATTTTGTCATTTATAATTTTAGTTCATTTTAGTCATTTAAAGTATTATAATATGAAACCAACACTTTTAATTTTAGCTGCCGGTATAGGCAGTCGTTATGGTGGCTTGAAACAGGTTGACCCTGTTGGACCCAACGGTGAAGCCATTATTGATTATTCTATTTATGATGCTATCCGTGCAGGATTTGGAAAGGTGGTGTTCGTGATAAGGGAAAGCTTTGCCGAAGCATTTAGTAACAGTTTTTCAAAAAAGCTGGAAGGAAAGATAGAAACCGCTTATGTTTTTCAGGAACTGAATAATGTACCTGATGGTATCGAATATACATCTGAAAGAAAGAAACCATGGGGAACAGGTCATGCGGTGCTGGTTGCAAAGGATGTGATTAACGAGCCGTTTGTAGTGATTAATGCCGATGATTTTTATGGTCATTCGGCATATAAAAAAATCGGGGATTATTTAGATTCGGTTACAGATTCAGAAATACCTGATTATTGTATGGTAGGCTATGATTTGCAATATACTCTTTCCGAGCACGGATACGTTTCGAGAGGAGTTTGCGAAACGGATAAAAACAATTATCTGAAAACCGTAATTGAAAGAACCCATATCGAAAAAGTTGATGGAAATATCTTAACTGAATTAGATGATGGTTCAAAAATGAAGATGACAGGTAAAGAAGTGGTTTCGATGAATATCTGGGGATTTACTCCGTCTTACTTTGATTTTCTTGAAAAGTATTTTGAAGCGTTTATACGTCAAAATGCCGGTAATCCTAAAGCCGAGTTCTATATTCCTTTTGTAGTAAATGAGTTGATAAAAACCGGTAAGGCAAAGCTTAAAGTCCTCGAATCGAAAGACCTCTGGTTTGGTGTAACTTATAAGGAAGATAAAGAACTTGCCGTTCGGAATATTGCCGGATTAATTAAAAAAGGAGTTTATCCTGAAAAATTATGGGATTGACCATTTTTTTTAGTCTTAAATTAAAAATATAAAAACCCGACAGGTTTTTTCATTTCAAAAAAAATATTAATTTTTGATTTCCAGACAAACCTGTAATAAAATTTACTTTGTATTGTCCCTTGGTCCAATCCATAAACACCGGTGAACAAAAATGGCTATCTCCCCGGATTATTATTATTGTTTGAGACCAATGCTTACGAATGAAACAAATAATCCTTTTTAGAATAGAGAATACGTTGATAGATTTTGATCTTCTTCCTGGTTTCAATATCGTTGTTATTAACTTACCGGATAAACCTTCGTAAATATGCAGAGGCATAAAACAATATTCTCCGTAATAATTATTGTATTCTATCTGCAATTGATTACCGTATGCATTATTGTTTGTATCATCACAATCGTTAGCATCCTCATAGCCTGCTGCTATTTGATAGATACGTTGAGACAATAGCTGCTTCAAACTATGGTCGATATAACGCTGATAGCGATCGTCCTTTATGCATTTGCCTATGCCTGAAATTATTCCTATTTGTTTTTCCACCTCTCTTAGCAACAGCAACCCTCCATCGGAAGATGTATCCTTGCCCGTATATGAAAGTTCAACGCTTTTTTTCTGAATTATTCAGGCTAGAATTAATGAACTATGAAGACTAAAATATCAAAAGCTCAGATCGAAGTATGGGAATGGAAAGAAAAAGCATTTGAAGAACTGGAGAAAATACCAGAGAAAGAACGTATTAAATATATTGAAGCAAAAACCAAAATCATTATCAATAAGTTAAAAAAGAAAAAACAAGAATTAATAATTTAATCAACAATCTTCAGTTTAGCATACTTCAGCAATAACTGCTTTTGCCCCACAGCATGAAAGAAGATAGCTGCTTTTTTATTCGCTCCTGCTCCTTCTACGCTAATAACTTTCCCCTTGCCAAACCTTGAATGCTCAACCCGTACACCAACCTGTACCTTATTAATGGCTAAGCTATCGAAGTCAATGTTACCGGCAGAAGAAACTTTTTGAAATTTATCCAGTTTCTTCAACTTTTTTTTAGCGAAAGGGCGATGCTGTACCTGCGAAATAGTATTAGGGATGATACTGCTGTCGGTATTTTTATATGGAGACTCAATATATTTTAAATCAATTTCATCAATAAACCGGCTTGGCTCGCAAATAGTAAAATTACCCCAGCGGTAGCGGTTTTCTGCATAAGAAATCGTAACCTTTTTCTCAGCGCGGGTTAATGCCACATAAAACAGACGTCGTTCTTCTTCCAGGTCAGCCCTGCTGTTCAATGAATGGATAGAGGGGAAAAGATTTTCTTCAAGACCCACAATAAATACGTAAGGAAATTCAAGACCTTTGGCAGCATGAATTGTCATTAACGAAACCTGATCCGTTTTATCTTTATCTTCAACATCAGCATCGGTTAATAATGCAATATCCTGCATAAATTCATCTAATGTTCTTATTGAGTTTTCCCCTGTTGGTTCAGCCTGTCCGGGAACAATTTCCTTTTCTCCTTCCGAAAATTCTTTAATAGCATTTAATAGTTCCTCAATATTTTCGTATCGGCTTATTCCCTCAGGGGTTTTATCTTCAAAAAGGTCTTTCGTAATCCCGGAAGAAGAAGCAATTAATTTTGCTAGTTCGAAAGCATTTTTTTGTTTCACCTGCACTGTAAAGCTTTTAATCATAGTAACAAAGGCAGAGATTTTCCCAAACGTTCCGGCATATATATTTAACGCAAATTTTTGTGGTTGTTCAACAACATCCCAGAGAGTAGTTTTTGCATTGTCGGCTGTAATGATTATTTTTTCCAGGCTTGTTTTTCCGATACCCCTGGCAGGGTAATTAATTATCCTTCTAAGGGCTTCTTCATCCTTATTATTAACACAAAGCCTGAAATACGCCAGCAGGTCTTTTATCTCTTTCCTGTTATAAAAAGACAATCCTCCGTATATTCTGTATGGAATATTCAATCTTCGGAGAGCTTCCTCAATAGAACGGGACTGGGCGTTCGTACGATATAAAACAGCAAAGGCATCATTCAGAAGCTGGTTATTCATTTTTGTTTCGAAAATGGAATTGGCAACCATAGCTCCTTCTTCATTATCCGAACGTGCATTCATCAATTGAATTAATGAACCTTCTTCATTTTCTGTCCAGATTTTCTTAGAAATTTGATCCTTATTTTTAACGATAACAGTATTGGCTGCCTTTACAATTGTTTTTGTAGAACGATAATTTTGTTCAAGCTTAAATTCCCTTGCATCCGGATAATCGCGTTTAAAATTTAAAATATTTTGGATGTTGGCTCCCCTGAATGCATAAATACTTTGAGCATCATCACCAACCACACAAATATTTTCATCATTAGCAGCAAGTTTCTTTATGATCATATACTGGGCAAGGTTGGTATCCTGGTATTCATCAACAAGAATAAAATTGAACTTTTTTTGATATTTAAGCAAAACTTCAGGGAAATCACGAAGTAAGAAATAAGTATTCAGCAACAGGTCGTCAAAATCCATGGCTGCTGCCCTGTAGCACCTGTTCTTATATCTCTTATAAATTTCACCCATTAAAGGCTTGCCAGCCATTTTATCATGCGTGATTATCTCATCATTACTATTGTATTCCTCTGCGGTAATTAAATTTGTTTTAGCTGTGGATATCCTATGCCGAACATAGTTCGGAGTATATACTTTATCATCAATATTTTGTTCTTTTACAATTGCCTTAATAAGACGTTTTGAATCATCGGTATCGTAAATCGAATAATTTGAAGGAAATCCAATCCTGTGAGCTTCTGCTCTTAAAACCCTGGCAAAGATGGAATGAAAAGTTCCCATCCACACATTTTTAGCATCGGCACCTCCGACAAGTTTAATGATCCTTTCTTTCATCTCTCTTGCAGCTTTATTGGTAAATGTAAGCGCCAGAATATTAAAAGGGTCAACGCCAAGATTTAAAAGATGCGCTACGCGATAGGTTAACACGCGTGTTTTACCCGATCCTGCTCCGGCAATAACCATTACCGGACCTTCTACAGCCTCAACTGCAACACGTTGTTCTTTGTTCAAATCATCAAGAATATTACTCACACCTGCTTTATTTTAGATTTAAGATTTTAAATTTAAGAGACTGTTTAAGAAATAATATTTATATCTGATAATTAATCCTTTACTTATTTGTGGATTTTCGTGTCTTTGTGTCTTAGTGGCATTTTTTCTTCCGCCACAAAAGCACTAAAACACAAAATCCCACTAAAATTAGTGTATAAAAAATAGTCAATTGTTGAATAATTTCCGGGCAAAAATAAAAATAATTACAGTTGAAACTTCCGGCTTAGCCTGTATTATTTATAAAATCTCTCGCAATCCCGAAAATTTTCGGGGGCTAAGCCGCAAAGAATAAGTAAATTAGCAATAAGTGTTTATAACATTCAATTTCATTTAA
>JAIORT010000833.1 GCA_021107975.1 Bacteroidales bacterium
AAAGAAATTGCACTTCAAAAGGACTACTTAGACGGCGAAGAAGTTGAGACCATTTACTTTGGTGGCGGAACGCCTTCAATATTATCCGTTGATGAAATTCGTATGGTTTTGGATGAGATATCGAAATTTCATCAAATTGGTACGGGAACTGAAATAACCCTTGAAGCCAATCCCGATGATCTTGACAAGAAAAAAGTATTTGAATTACGCAAAACCCCTGTCAACCGGTTAAGTATTGGCGTACAGTCATTCTTTAAAGAAGACCTCAGATATTTAAACAGGATACACACCGGTGAGCAGGCAAGTCGTTCGATAAGTTATGCAAAGGAAGCCGGTTTCGATAATATAAGTATAGACCTGATTTATGGAATCCCAACCTTAACAAAAGAAAAATGGCTTGCTAATCTAAATAAATTTTTTTCTTTTAATCTTCAGCATCTTTCTGCTTATGCCCTGACAGTCGAACCCAAAACGGCTTTGGAGATATTGATTAATAAAGGTAAAATGAAGCCTGTTAATGAAAACAGTATCGTAGGACATTTTAAACAATTGATAACTTTGATGAATAAACAAGGTTTTTTTCATTACGAAATATCCAATTTTTGCAGAGAAGGATTTTATTCAAAACATAATAAAAGCTATTGGGTCGGAAAAAAATATTTAGGACTCGGACCATCAGCCCACTCATTCAACGGCAAATCGAGGCAGTGGAATGTGTCAAATATTTCAAAGTATATTTCTGAGATTGAAATGAAAAAAATACCTGCTGAAAAAGAAAAATTAACTACAATTCAGAAATATAACGATTATATTTTAACTTCAATGAGAACGATTTGGGGTATTGATTCTAATTACATCAAAAAACATTTTGGTGAAGAATTTCTTTCTTATTTTGAATTTCATATTAAAGAATATATCAAATCGGGAAAAGTGATACGGAAACAAGATAAGTTTTTTCTTTCGGATAACGGAAAGTTCTTTGCCGACGGCATTGCATCCGGTCTTTTCCGGTAAATGAATTTTGGGGTGTGTCCTTTTTGATATAACGAGAGTTCGGGATTAAAATAATAGGACATCCCTAACGGGACTTGCTTTTTTTCAATTTTTATCCTATGACTTCCGTCATAGGTTACAATCAGGACATGCCTTCGGCATTTTTTGTCCCGTTAGGGACATTCTGTTTGTAACCCTGAACGACTGACGAAGGAAGGAGTTCGGGTGAAATAATGAAAAATAATATAGTCCCGTCAGGGATGACCTCCCTTAATTAAAAATTCCGAACTCACGTTAATATATATTGTAAAAAATTATATATTTGCAAATCCAAAATAGAAAAAGACTATTTATAATATTTTTGTTTTGGATCTGTTATGGAAGAAAAACATTTTTTCTTAATTTCTGCAATTATTCTTTATGTAGTTGTAGTTTATCTTTTTTCACGATTAGGTAAAAACCGGGAGATCGGCCCACGGAGATTATTCTGGCTGAGTTTATTCTTAACCCCGGTAATGGGCATTGCATTTTATATAAGTTCAGGGGAATTGAAAATGAATCATTATACTGAACGAAAATTCAAATGCGAAAGGTGTGGATACGTTTTTAATGAAGATCATCCATACTGTCCGTTTTGTGAGAAGGAAGGTATAAAACAAAACTTAAAACCCGTTGACCAGATAATGACTTAAGTTTTTCTGCAGATTACCTTTTCTGATATTATCTTATCGCCGACTACTACATTAATTATATAAATCCCTTTATTTATCCTCTGAGTATTATTTTCAGGTTTCCATATAAACTCATTTATACCCGGATTGAATTTTCCGATATATAATGTTTTAACTTTTCTGCCTGTTATATCGAAGATTTCAATCCTGCCATTTTCAGGCTTTTGACAAACGAAAGCTATTTTTGTAGAAATATAAAAAGGATTTGGATAAATGTTTAATGACCTACGATCAATTTCTGCATTCAACGGATTTATGGAAGTAGAGATAGTATCCTGGTACAGGTCGTAAGTGTACATAGACCTGCCGTAAGTTGCAGCTATCAATTTCCTTGTTCCGTTATGAATAGTCAAATCACAAACGGGTACATTCGGGAGATTCGTCCCAAGCATTTCCCAAATTTCGCCTGAATTTCTTGTAACGAAAACACCAACATCCGTTGCGATATACAGAGTTGAATCATTTTCCGGGTCCGGGATAACATCATTGATCGGTGCTTCGGGCAAGTTACCCGAAATATCTTCCCAGTTTTGCCCTTTATCAGTCGTTTTAAAAATATGAGGTAAAAATTCATCATACCTGTAACCGGAAAAAGTAACATAAGCCGTATTTTCTTCAAAAGGATCGGCAGCTACACGTGTAACCCATCGTACCGGCAAGGCAGAGGAAATGTATTCCCACTTCGCTCCGTTATCGTCGCCTACCCAAACATTACCATCATCAGTACCGGCATAAATAATCTCCGGGTTAACCGGCGAAACAGAAATAGTGGTAATTGTACCGTAAGTAAGATTTCCGCCACCAGGACCGTTTGATAAGTCTGTGCTTATTGCGCTCCAGAACCCTGCATGATTAGTAGATTTATATAAGCGGTTGGCTCCGTAATATAAAATTTCAGGATTTGAAGGATCGAAAACTACCGGTGTATTCCAGTTTTTTCTGTCAGAAGAACTGATGCCGTTCATGGCAGATGAAAAAGAACTTCCTCCGTTAGTTGAGCGTGCAAAATTACCGTATTGAGATTCAGCGTAAACATAGTTATTGTTTTCCGGGTCAACTAAAACATAAAACCCGTCGCCCCAGTAAATATTTTCCCAATCATCTGTCCCTCCTGCCATTGTTCTGTTTGTTCCGTTATCCTGGGTGCCTCCATAAAGCCTGTACGGATATTGATTATCAACTTCACAAGTATAAAATTGGGTTATAGGCAAATTGTTGATCCATGTCCACGAATTGCCACCGTTTTGAGAAATATAAAACCCACCGTCATTACCAAGAAAAACAAAATTGTGATTTTGCGGATGAGCATATAATCCATGCTGGTCAACATGCACATCCGATGAAATATTACTCCAGCTATTACCGCCGTTGGAAGTTTTGTACAGGTCAAAACCTATAACGTAAGCTATATCCGGATCAACCGGGTCAATGCTTATTCTTCCAAACCACCAGCCGTACGACACGTAACAATTGCTAAGTGAGCCATCATTGGTTTGTGTCCAGGTATTTCCATCGTTTGTGGTTTTATAAACTCCTTCAAAGTAACCTGTTTTATCTGCATAAATTGCATAGAGAACATACGGTTCGGATTTAGAAATATCAATTCCAATACGACCTACATTATTTCCCGGTGAAGGCAAGCCATTAGTCAACTCTGTCCATGTCTGTCCTCCGTTATAAGTTACATAAATACCGCATGTCCAGCCTCCATAGCTTCTGCGATTCGGTCTTCTTATTCGTTCCCACATTGCTGCGTAAAGTGTGTCAGGATTTGTAGGGTGAATTACAATATCGATGCCTCCGGTTGAATCGGAAACAAAAAGGACATTTTCCCATGTTTGCCCGCCGTTTGAAGTCTTATAAATTCCCCGTTCGGGCGTGTTTGCGAAAAGGTTTCCCATTGCTGCAACATATAAAATGTCAGGGTCGTCAGGATGAACAACCATTCTTCCGATATTGCGGCTTTCTTCCAAACCCAGATAATTCCATGTATTACCCGCATCGGTTGATTTATAAATCCCAATACCGTCGTAAGCAAGAGAACCGCCACCGGCATTAGCTTCACCGGTTCCAACATATATAACATCCGGGTCAGAGGGCGATAGAGCAATATCTCCGATTGATAAATTTAATGCATCATCAAAAATGGCAGTCCAGGTATTGCCTGCATCCGTTGTTTTAAACACACCACCGGATGCTGCTCCGATGTATATAATTTCCATGTTTGTCGGATACATTTCCACATCGGTAATTCTTCCGCCAATGTTTGTTGGTCCGGCAAATTCCCATACTGAAGAGTCTTTTCTAATTAGCTGCTGTTTCCTAAACTGTTGGCTTTGTTTTAAAGATTTAAGATAAATTTTATGATTGATTTCACCTTGAGGAAATGCTCTTTGCATGAAGAACCATTCATTTGGTTGTTTTTCCTGAGATGTGCTTGACGGATATTCGTCGGATTTTTTAATTAGAGTCAGGCAAATTATACTTATTAATAGCAATACCGGTAAAAAAATAATAAGTTTTTTTTTCATTTTATTATATTTTTCTCAAAGGTAATAATTTTTTGAACGGAAAATTAGCAATGAAATCAGGAAGGGTTGTGTTTTTATTCACAAATTTAACTCATGAATTTATTGATTGCTAAGAATAGTTCGTCAGCATTAATCGGTTTGGTTAAATGTTCATTTCCGCCTACTGCCAGGCTTTTTTCCCTGTCTTCGGGCATTGCATAAGCTGTTTGAACAATTATCGGCAGGTCTTTTCTGAATTTCTTAATCTCAGTAATAGCTTCAAGCCCATTTAAGATAGGCATTTTAATATCCATTAAAACCAAATTTATATCCTGGTTTTCTTTACACATTTTAATGGCTTCCTTACCATCTTTTGCCCAAAGTAACTTGGCATTTGTTTTTTGAAAAAGAGCTTCTAAATAAGTATAATTTAAAATTGAATCTTCGGCAATTAAAATTATTTTTCCGCCCCAGTCAACAGGCAAACGGGAAGGAAGTTTTTCCTTAATCGTTTCCTTTTTGAAATCCTTTCTAATTGGTAAATTCAGATGAAATATCGAACCTTTTCCTAATTCGGATTCAACGGTTAATGTACCGCCTAATAATTTTGTGAGCTTTTTAGATATTGATAATCCGAGTCCGGTTCCTTTTTTTTCAATTCCCTTTGGGTCCTCAACCTGTCCAAACCTTTCAAAGACCAAATCCAGTTTGTCTTCCGGAATACCTATTCCTGTATCTTTTACATAGAAATTAATATAATCATGGTTTGTTAAAATAAATCCAAGTTCAATGTGTCCTTTTTCGGTATATTTTAAAGCATTTGCCAGCAGATTAGATAGAATCTGTCTGATTCTGCTTGGATCTGTACTTATTGCGAAGCCATCTTCAATGATAGGTTTATTTAAACGAAACTCAAGTTTTTGTTTGCCCCCCATGTTTTTTATTTTCAGGAAAGTAGCGTATAGCTCGTCCATCAATTTATTAACATTGCAGTCGGCAAAATCAATTTTAATTTGTCCTGCTTCAATTTTCGTGATATCTATAATATCTTCAATCAGGCTCATCAGGGTGTTACTTCCCTGGGTGATATAATTAATAAATTCTTCTCTTTCTTTTTTTGTTAATTCCTTGTCTGAGAGTATTTCTGAGAATCCGATAATAGCATTCATAGGTGTTCTGATCTCATGCGACATATTAGCAAGGAATACTGATTTCAACATGTCTGCATCTTCGGCTTTTTCTACAGCTTCCTTTAATTTATCTTCAGTCTCTTTAATCTTAGTTATATCATGAAAGATGAATAACAATGCCTCTTTCCCGAAATACCTGATTTTACTTGCATGTATTTCCACCGGAATACATTCGCCGGTAGATGTTTTGACAAATCCTCTATGGTTAGTTATTTCACCTGTAATCCACTTAGGAAATTCTTGAGCGACCAAATCATGATGTGAAGAAGGAACAAGATCTATTACATTTTTTCCTATCAATTCTTCTTTTTTCATTTTATGAAGTTTACAAGCCGCCGGATTTACATCCAATACATTTCCATCATAATTTTCTACAATAATGGCATCCGGAGATTCAATAAACAACGAGCGGAACCTTTCTTCACTATTCTTTAACTCTTCTTCTGCAAGTTTTCGGTCGGTAATATCTCTGTTACTAACTCTTTGTCCTAAATATTTCCCATCATCTCCATATACTTTTTTACAAACATGGTTGATCCATCTAATTTTATTGTCTTTTGTAATAATCCGGTAATCAAATTCTATCACATTATCTTCATTATTTTTATCAATTTTAATATGCTTTATTAAATTTTGAGCATCATCAGGATGTGTTATTTTTATAAATAATTCCGTGTCATTAATAAATTCTTCGGGTTTGTAGCCTGAAATCCGTTCACAGGATGGCGACATGTATATAATTGAACCATCAGGAGCTGTCCAGAATGCCCAATCATAGGTAAAGTCGGCAAGAGCTCTGAACTTTTCTTCGCTTTTTTGGAAATCCTCTTCAGCTTTTTTTCTTTTACTGATATCCCTGATAACACCTTCCGAACCTATTGGATTCCCCTTTTCATCCTTTAATAACCGGGCATTTAGCGATGCATCAATAATACTTCCGTCTTTTCTTATTAATTTTATATCATAATCTGATATCGAACCTTCTTTTAACAGAATTTTTCCAAGTGATTTTCCAAATGATTTATCAGAATAGAATTCATTAATTAATTTCCCTTGTATTTCTTCGGCAGAATATCCTCCAACCTTTTTAACAGAAGGACTGATCTCGGTAATGAATCCATCAATATCTGCTTTGTAATAAACATCTTGGTACGACTCAAAAATGCTGCGATATTTTTCTTCGCTCGAACGTAATGCGTCTTCTGCTTTTTGACGTTGTAGGGCAATAGAGCCTAATTTAACAACAGTTTCAATAGCCTTGGGATTTTCAAGTTTTTGACCCTTAGGAAGAAATATTAATGCATTGCCATACACTATGTTTTCCCAGGTTAGCCCAATTAAATATATATCACCAACATCAAGGATTTTCTCAAAACGATTATAGGTGTTTTTTGGAAAGATATTATATCCCAGTTCAAATAAACCGTCATTATATTTTATTAATTTACCAAAAGACAGATTTTTAATCAACTCATGGTTTATTTTTAAATTAAATTTATCCGGGCCGTTATTAAATATATCTAAAAGATTTTTACTTAATTTTCCTGAACCTGCGGCATGTTCAATTTTAGTAATATTTGAATTATAATCGTAAGATATTAATAAGATAATAGATTCACCGGTTATTTCCTGAATTTTTTCGCCTAAAAATTTAAAAACATTGTACTCAGGTTTTAACTCTACAAATTCCATTGCTTTTTCTGAAAGAAATTCAAGGCTTTTCAGATATTTTATTTCTTTCTCCTCATCTATTTTATGATCTGTAATATCAGTGGCAAACGAGAGAATAGCGGGTATGCCATCCCATTCAATAACAACGGCATTATTTTCTAACCATTTAACATTACCGTTTGTATCAATAATCCTGAAAATAAATTTGTCTTGTTTAGTCTTACCCGTAATGCGTTCGGCTATTATTTTTTCAGTCCTTTCACGATCCTCAGGATGAACAAAGTCAAGAAACGGTGTGTTCAGCAATTCATCCATGCTGCAATTAATCAGTTCTAATGACCTTGAATTGCAAAATTTAATATGATTGTCTTGTAATATAAAGATGGCTTCATGAGTATTTTCAATAATAATTTTATATGCTTGTTTGCTTTTAAGAAGAGCTTTTTCAATTAGTTTTTTTTCAGTTATGTCGTATAAGTTTATTTGAAATCCAATGAGCTTATTGTTTTTCCTGATTAAGCTGGTGTGAGTTTCGCTCCATATTATTGAATCGTCTTTAGTTTTCCATTCAAATTCAAAAACTTCAGGGATTTTTTCATCTAATACCGAATCCAGAATAAGATTAAACCGGGCTAAAATTTTTGGTTGTATAATTGGTATCCTCGAAATTTTTTTGCCTATAAAATCCTTTTCACTATATCCCGACATCTTAAGGAAGGTCAGGTTTACCGAAGTAATGACCCCTTTCGGGTTTGCTGTTAAAATCCCCTCAGGGGCAAGTTCAATTAAATTTTTATATTTTTCTTCGGAAGCTTTTAATCCTTCTTCATATTTAACTGTATCGGTAATATCATGTATGTATCCAACAACTGCAGTTACTTTTTCATTATTTCCTGTTAAAGGAGATAAAGTAACTTCAAGCCAAAATTTATCCTTAGGAAATTGAATATTAGTCCTGAAAAGGATGGGGGTGCCGGTATTAAAAACTTGATTTATATGCTTATTAAATTCGTGGGCGACTGGTTTTGGGAAAATATCTTCCAGGATTTTACCTTTTAAATCGTCGGGTTTAATGCCGAATGAATTTAATAAGTTGGAATTTCCCCAAACTTCGATGTGCTTGCCTGCCTGGTTATAAACTACTATGAGGGCTTTGTGTAAAGAGGATAATATATCTTCATAAAATTGTACAGTTCCCAATAAAAGTTTTTTATCGGGTCTGCTTAAATTTTGTTCAGACTCCAGGGTATTTAGGTTCTCGTCTCCTTTGCGATTTTCAAGTCGCTTATCCTCAAAGTCATTCATCGACATATTATGTCTTGGTTCTACCATGCAAAATTACGCAATACTCTGATTCTGTTAAGAATCAAATTTTTTTACCTTTACCTTGATTTAAATATAAATGCCAACTTTAGCATATAATGCTGTTGTTCTTTAATACAACGAAAGTTGGGGTTGGTTAATTACCTTTATTTAGTTATAAAGAGCGCAAATTATAAAAAAGAAATTAAATAACCAAAAGATTAATAAAAAAATATTAAATAAAGTATTGGCATAATAATTCCTAAGGAGGTGAGAATTGCTCCTCTCCTGGTTATTCCATTTTTCCCCCTTAAAATAAAAAGTCCTGTGATAGCAAGGATTATCAATGCTCCGGCGAAAATATCAGAGAACAAAGCCCACCATTTTCCGGGATTATAATGAAGAAAATTGACAGCATGAAAAATTGGACGGCGTTTTATTTTTTCAATTACTCCCCTGCCCGATTCAAGGTCAATAATAAGATTACCACCATCAAGGAAGACTTTTAATTGATTTCTATTGGGGAGATAGTATTTTTTATAATTGTCATCCTCTCCAAGTTGTTTAAGCATTTCTATTACAGCTTTTTTATCAATTAGTTCAGGGTTTGATGAGATGCTTGTTTGAACATCTCTTACTGAGATAACATAGTTAGGATTCCAATCATTAAGATGATTGATTGCAATTCCTGAAAGAGCATAAATAATGGTCATTGCGAAGAATATATATCCAAGGTCGCGATGTATTGCCCTGTTCCATTTCCTCCATTTAAACTTCATAGTCTGATAGTCTATTTATATTAAACAGATGGCAAAAATAAAAAAGGTCAGGAAAATATCCCGACCTTTTCATTTTTTTTTAATCTCTAATTATCTGAGGGAGGTGGAATAATTTCATAAGAAATACATTCAATTGAGTAAAAAATCAGGTTGTCTTTTCCGCTCTCAGCTAATTGTTGCCTTAAATTATTTATCCTTTCAAGTTCATGAGCCGTTTCGTCTTCACCCTCCTGATCCTCATTTTCGTGTTTTCCGTCATGAATTTTATGCTCCTCACCGGTTTCTTCTATAACTTCCTTTTCCCATTTATCAAGATAAGCCTCATTAACAACTAATTCGTCAACAACACCGATAATCATAACCTGGCTTCCTTCTAATTCAGCATCAAAGCTTGAAATGCTTTCTCCGGCATTAATCTTTACGCGGGCGACAGTGTCTTCGCCGACAATGAACATCCTTTTGCCACCATGTTTGCAAGCATGGTCAACAGTTCCTGAAATTTGTACTTCTTTACCAACGTAATCGGCAGCACCTTTGTCAAATTCGGCAACAGTGATAGTAATTTGTTCATCAATTGGCTCCTGCTCCTGACTTTCACTGCCGGCTGATTTTTCCTGGGTAGTGTTGCATGCAGCAAAGATTACTGCTAACGCAATCAACATAAAAAGTTTTTTTGTCATTTGTTCCTCCTTTTTTGTTTTTATTATTAAAAATTTTTTGCAAAAGTATTGTAAAATCTTAAAATAAAAAAAATAAAATTAACACTTATAAACTGAATTTCACACCATTCTTAAATAATTAATCTCCTTTTCATCAAGATGTCTCCACTTTCCCCTCGGAATATCTTTTTTAGTTAATCCGGCAAAGGACGCCCTGTCGAGCTTAATAACTTTATAACCGAGAGATTCAAATATACGGCGGAGAATCCTGTTTTTACCGGAGTGCAATTCAATTCCGATTTCTTTTTTATTTTCACTCCCTTTAATATGAGCAATTTTATCTACTTTGATAAATCCATCTTCGAGGCTTATACCTTTTAATATTTTATTATAATCATTTTTTATTAAATTTTTATCCAGAACCGCATGATAAACTTTCCGAATGCCATGTTTCGGATGGGTTAATTTTTTAGCCATGTCTCCGTCATTTGTCAGGAGCAGCAAACCAGTAGAGTTCCTGTCAAGCCTTCCAACCGGATAAATCCTTTCTTTACAGGCATCCCTTACTAAAAACATAACGGTTTTTCTATTGTACGGATCATCGGTTGTGGTAATGTATCCTTTGGGTTTATTAAGAAGAATATAATATTTTTTTTCTGCTTTTAAGGTCTCATCTCCGTATTGAACTTTATCGTTTACTGATACTTTTGTGCCAAGTTCTTTTACAATTTTACCATTAACTTTTATAATTCCCGATTGGATAAGTTGATCGGCTTCCCTTCTTGAACAAATCCCGGCGTTAGCAATATATTTGTTTAACCTGGTAAGCTGTTCTTCATTTTTTGTAAAACCGGCAGGATTTTTTTTATTCTTAGAATAATGTTTCCTGCTTTTATCCTTATCAGTTATCTTTTTATATTTATCAGGCTTATTCATTGGATATTGATTATGCGTTTTTCTAAAATTTATTTTGCAAATTTACAAATTAAAGAAATCAGAAAATACTACTTTTGGATTCATTAGAGCTTTATTATTATGGGCAAGCAAAAATATTATGTTGTATGGAAAGGCAAGACTCCCGGAATATATGGAACCTGGGAAGATTGCAAGAAGCAAATTGGCGGGTTTACCGATGCCGTTTATAAATCTTTTAAAGATAAAAATCTTGCAGAAAAAGCATTTTCAGAAGGAAGTGAAAATTATATTGGTATTGATGAACGGATTTTAAGTTTCACAAAAGAACAAAAAGAAATAATAGGGGAACCTATAGCCAACAGCATTTCTGTTGATGCAGCATGCAGTGGTAATCCGGGTATTCTTGAATACCGTGGCGTGTTTACAAGTACCGGCAGGGAAATTTTCAGGCAGGGACCTTTCCCTGAAGGAACTGTGAATATCGGCGAGTTTTTAGCACTTGTTCATGGCTTGGCATTCTTAAAACAAAAAAACAAAGATACCCCTGTTTATTCCGATTCAAGAACTGCTATGAGTTGGGTCAGGAAAAAAAATGTCAGAACAAAACTTGAAAGGACTTCTAAAAATAAAAAATTGTTTGACTTGGTTGACCGTGCTATAAACTGGCTCAATGAAAACAAATACGAGAATCAGATTTTGAAATGGCAAACAAAATACTGGGGTGAGATACCGGCTGATTATGGGAGGAAGTAAACAGATTTTATATCAAAAGTGTGATTTTATACTGAAACGCATAAACTTTGCAAATATCCAAGTAATTAGAGTGTTGATATTATAAAAGTTATGTGTTTTATCTTTTGCATTCACGTTCAGTACCAGTTTAAAAGTATGATGTCAAAAGAAAAATGTATAAAGTTATTAACAATTTTAAATTATTATTATTTTGATTTTTTTTTTAATTACTTTTATTGCCCTTTTTTACCAGGTTGGAGTATGCCAAAAATTAACATTATATTAACTAATAATTCCCATTTATATTATTATTT
>JAIORT010000590.1 GCA_021107975.1 Bacteroidales bacterium
CCTTGATGGATGAATTTATATCAAGAACGCCGGCAAGATGTGCCGGTTGGTTTGCTACTATCCCTATCGGCCTACCTGCCATACGGGCAAAACCGATGATAATATTCTGTGCATACTGGCATTGGATCTCAAAGAAGTTGTTGTTGTCCACAACCGTTTCAATGATGTCCTTCATATCATATGGCTTATTGGGATCATCAGGCACTATATCCTGCAATTTTTCATCCTCCCTGTGTATGTCGTCGGTGCATACTTGTATGGGAGGATCTTCCATATTATTAAGTGGCAGGAAGCTCATCATTTCCCTGATCATCATCATGGCTTGCTCGTCATTATCGGCCATCAGGTGGGCCACACCACTCTTCGAATTATGGGTGACTGCACCACCAAGTTCTTCTTTGGTCACTTCCTCATGTGTCACGGTCTTGATCACCTCAGGGCCGGTTACAAACATATAACTGGACTCTTTAACCATGTATATGAAGTCGGTCATTGCAGGGGAGTACACTGCACCCCCGGCGCATGGACCAAGAATGGCAGATATCTGGGGGATTACCCCTGAAGCCATCACATTCCGGTAGAAAATATCGGCATAACCACCAAGGCTTTCCACACCCTCCTGTATTCTTGCACCACCGGAGTCGTTCAATCCTATTACAGGCGCTCCCATCTTCATGGCCAGGTCCATCAATTTCACGACCTTATCGGCATTGGCCCGGCTAAGTGTTCCGCCGAAAACAGTGAAATCCTGTGCAAAAACATACATCAGGCGGCCATCAATCTTTCCGTATCCACAAACTACACCATCACCGGGTATCTTGTTTTTCTCCATCCCGAAATCGTTGCAGCGATGGGTCATAAATTTGTCAATCTCCACAAAGGAACCGTGATCCAGCAGGTCCACTATTCTTTCACGGGCAGTTTTCCTTCCGGCTTTATGCTGCCTTTCAATACGTTCCTTTCCCCCGCCCAGTTCTGCCTTTTTATTACGTTCCTCAAACTCCTGATATTTCTCTTTTATCGACATGAATTATGTTCTTAAGGATTGTTTAATATGTTAAATCTTTTCACTACTCAATGATCACCAGAGGCTGGTTTGCCTTTATGGTATCCCCTTCTTTCACTTTGATATCTTTAATTATCCGGTCTTTCTTCACCTTGTATTCACTCTCCATTTTCATGGCGGAAACAATAACTACCGTATCACCGGCCTTTACCTGATCTCCAACCTTAACCAGAATTTTTACCACTTTTCCCGGCATGGGAGATGAGATTACTGCCTCTTCTTGTGAATCATCACGCCGACGACTTTTCAGGTATTTGGTTTCAGCATCAATAATCTCAATATCGTAGGATTTCGAGTAGGTATTTAGCTTGTAGTTCTTATTCTCGGTATGGATGAGTTCAATGTTGTGGGATCTGTTATCCAGCAATATTGAATACACTCCTTTTTCCACCATAACGACATCAGCATCATACTGTTTACCGTCGATGCTTATCCTGACTTTATTACCTTCTCTGCTGAGAATTTCTACCAGTGCCGTACGGTCGTTGATTTTAATTTCGGTCGACATAAATTGATGTTTTGCGAATATTACTTATAAGCGATTAAAACTGAGGCGGCGTTGACAATTCTTCCAGTTATTTTTTCCATTTCCGGCACATACACTTGCCTGGAGATCTTCAAGACTGTCAAGATAATCGATATATGCAGCAATGATGGCTACATCTTCGATCTTTTTATCATGTTTTTTGGGGAACATCAGAAAGTCGCTGTTCTTTTCTATAAAATGAGTATTGTATTTCCCTTTCACAAAATCAGGTGTTTCCATGATCCTTTCCAGGAAGGGGATAGATGTTTTCACCCCGGTAATTTTATATGCATACAATGCTCTTTTCATCCTGGCAATAGCTTCTTGCCTGGTTTTCGCCCAAACCACCAGTTTGGAGATCATTGGGTCGTAATGTATAGGAATCTCATAACCTTCATAAACATAGCCATCGTGACGGACACCGAGTCCGAGAGGTTCAGTGATATGCCGGATCACCCCGGGGCTAGGCATAAAGTTTTCCTCAGGGTCTTCAGCATAGATCCTGCATTCAATGGCGTGGCCATACTGGTGCAGTTCATCTTGCTTCAATTCCAGTTCAAAGCCATTGGCAATATTGATTTGCTCCTTCACCAGGTCCACCCCTACCACCCTTTCGGTGATGGGATGCTCTACCTGCAGGCGCGTATTCATTTCCAGGAAATAATAGTTCAGCTTGTCATCTACAATGAATTCAATGGTTCCGGCGCCACTGTAATTCACTGCTTTCGCCGCTGCAACAGCAAAGTTGCCCATTTCCTCCCTGATCTCCGGATTCATCAGTGGAGAGGGTGTTTCCTCCACAACTTTCTGGTGCCTGCGCTGCACCGAACATTCCCTTTCAAAAAGATGAATGACATTGCCATGATGATCACCCAGGATCTGGAACTCTATATGATGAGGTGACTCAATATACTTTTCGATGTATATGGTGTCATCACCGAAAGACGCCTTTGCTTCGGATTTCGCCGCCCTGATCGAACTCACAAGGTCTTTCTCCTTGTTTACCAGACGCATGCCCTTACCTCCACCTCCTGCAGAAGCTTTTACCATTACCGGCAGTCCGATCTCTTTCGCTTTCTTAACGGCATCTTTCTCGTCAGTGACCAAATCACTCCCGGGCACCACCGGAACACCGGCATTTACCATGGTTTTTCTTGCCGTGAGCTTGTCACCCATTGTTTTTATGGCATAAGATGAAGGCCCAATAAAAATGATCCCTTCCTTTTTACAACGTTCTGCAAAATCAGCATTCTCAGACAGGAAACCATATCCCGGATGAATGGCATCAACACCCGATTGCTTAGCCGCATCTATAATCTTATCAACCACAAGATAGCTTTCGCTTGATGGTGAAGGTCCAATGAAATATGCTTCATCGGCATAACGCACATGCATGGCAGCACGATCGGCTTCCGAAAACACGGCCACTGAGGTAATCCCCATTTCCCTGCATGAACGCATTACCCTGATCGCAATTTCTCCCCTGTTCGCCACAAGGACTTTCTTAATCATGATGTTTGATTTTTTTTCATTAGTGAAAATCTTGACAAAGGTAGATTTATTTTACAACTCGCAAGGAACTGGGATTGATCCCCTAGTCAATTTGGTTAACGGTTACCGGCTACCGGCTACCGGAGGTTTGGGGTGAGGTGCATTCATAACCAATAACCCATAATCTAACTCCGAACTTTAAATACTCTAAGTACTTCAGGCACTTTTCATACCTTTGCCACCAACATCATCGAGCATATGCTGAAGATCTTTTCATCCATCATCAGGCAGTTTATTTTCTGGTTGTTGTTCTTTGCCCTGAACAGAGCCGTGTTTCTCATATATTATTCCGGGCTTGTGGCCATGGAAAAACCCGGATTTAGTGAAGTAATGTCCGGGTTCTGGCATGCACTGCGGCTGGATGTTTCAACGGCTTCCTATATTTTGATCATACCATTTTTACTTCTGCTGGTCCAGTCTGTTTTCAATGCCAGGCTAATTGATATCGCCAATCGTGTATACACTGCCGTGATCATTATTGCATACACACTTGTTAGCGTTACAGAACTTGGTATTTATGGTGAGTGGAAAACCAAGCTGCATTATAAAGCCCTGCATTACCTTTCCCATCCTGATGAAGTATACAATTCGGCATCAACAGGAAAATTCATTGGTCTTGTTTTGATTTTCCTTCTTATGGTATTGCTGAGTAATATAGCCTATAATCGATTTTTCTTTCTGAAATACACAAAAATCAGACGCAATTATTTAATAAGTCTACTTTTCCTTATCATAATACCACCCTCTCTTTTCCTGGGAATCCGTGGTGGTATGCAGGAAATTCCTATTAATCAAAGCCAGCCCTATTATTCAAGCCACAACATCCTGAACCTGGCAGCAGTGAATTCGGGCTACAGCTTTACTTTCAGTATGATGGAGAATTACCGTTTCATGCATGAAAATCCATACCAGTTTTTCGATGAGGAGGAGGCATTAAGGATGGTAAGACAGATCCATTATGTTGAAAAAGACACGAGCATTCAGGTATTAAATACACGCAGGCCTAATATTGTGATCCTTTTGATGGAAAGCTGGTCAGCAGACCTGATCCATTCATTGGGTGCTGAGGAAGGGATTACTCCTGAATTTGAAAAACTGGCAGATGACGGCATATTATTTACCCAATGCTATGCCAGCGGCAATCGGTCAGAGCAGGTCATGTCAGCTATATTCGGCGGATTTCCTGCAACACCTATCACCGCCATTACACATAACCTGGATAAAGTTGTCAGGCTTCCAAGTTTAACAGAAGACCTGAAGGATGCAGGATATCACTCTTCCTTCTATTTTGGAGGGCACCTGATGTATGGTGGGATCAAGTCATACATCAGCATAGCCGGATTCGAACATATCATGGAAATATATGATTTCCCTGATTCTCTCCCCAGGGGAAAGCTTGGAGTACATGATGAATATGTTTACAATTTTCAGCTTGACGAACTGGGCCACATGGCACAACCTTTCTTTTCAGTGGTTTTCAGCCTGAGCACACATTCACCTTATGATCAACCCATGGAAAAGGTCCTTGACTGGGGTGGGTCTGAAAATGAATTCATCAATTCAGCATACTATACCGACCGCTGCCTTGGTGAATACTTCCAAAAAGCCTCTCAAAGCAACTGGTACGACAGCACACTATTTATTATTGTTGCAGACCACAGCCATAATTCCTACCGCCACTGGCATGTCACTTCACCAGAGTACAGACATATACCCATGCTGTTTTACGGGAATGTGATCAAAGAAGAATATAGGGGGGCAAAGATCGATCACTTATCGTCACAGGTTGACATCCCGCATACCCTGCTCAAACAACTAAGTATGAACACCGATGATTTCTTCTGGAGCAGAGACCTGTTCAACCCCTATTCTCCGGAGTTCGCTTTTTATGAAGCCACAAACGGGCTTGGGTGGATCCGTCCATATGGACACTTTGTGTGGGATAAAAATATTGGATTTACTCAAATGAAGGTCCCTGATGCTCAAAAGGACAGCCTGGTTAGCGAAGGGAAAGCATATCTGCAGGTGTTGTTCAGGGAATTCATGGACTACTGATCTGCAAGCAGATCAGAGTTCCTAGTGCCAAGTGCCTAATGCCTAGTGCCTAGTGAAAGTGGAGAGTTGTAATTGACAGATTGTTGGAATATAACTTCCACTTCCATGTTCTTATTCTTATTCTTATTCCTTGTTCCTTGTTCTATATTCTCACCCTCCTCCCAGTGATCCAAATACCCTCTCAGCAAATCGGTAACCCTGGCCAGCGGATCTTCCCGGATGGCTTTTTCCTCATCAGCGATCTTAACAAATAATCCATCCAGGGCTTTGGTAGTCACCCAGTCGCCAAGATCGGTATTTACCGGTTCCAATCCGGCCGCCTGGCCTATAATGGAATTGGCAATGGTATTATACTGCCCTGTCAGGGTATTCCAGGTTTCCTGGGCTGAGACCCCGGCCACGATTTCTTTATCGAGTGAGTTTTGCAGTTTTGGAGTAAAAAGCGTATGAAGATCTTCAAAAGTGTTTTCCCGAAGGTAATGTGTAGCTGCAGTATCTTCCCCATGCAAAATATTATAGCCATCGGTGATGGTCATACTTATAATGGCATCCCAGAAAATAGGAGTGGCTTCCGTAGCAGCATCTTCTGCTGCCCTGTTGATCTTGAGAATGACATCCTCCACAAGAAGATCGAGGCCCAGGCCCTGTAGAACAGGTTTATCCAGGTTGTCTACGATAATGTCAGCTTCCGGGGGAAGAAGTATCTTGATGATCTCATCCATATAATACCCATCCACTTTTGAAACAATGCTAACAGCGGTATCTGTTCCGATGGTAAGGGCTTCTTTAAGCCCACTTATGATCTCGGCATCGGTGAGTCCCAGGTTTTCAAGGATCTCATCTGCTTCTTCGCATGAATAAAAAAGCGGGATCATAAATGCAAAAAGTACGATCAATAATTTTTTCATGTGGATGGGTTTTATACATAATAACGTTTCTATTCAAGAATATTACTAATGTACTGAAATTATTCAATAAGTAGATGAACTGCTATCTCCGGATCTCCTGTCGCCGGTGGGGCATTCACCCCGCCAGGAGCGTGGCTCATAATTTACAATTTACAATTCTGTATTTACAGATATTTCTCTTTCAACATTTGAAGCAATCCTTCGATTTGATCAAAGAAGCTGTTTCGTGTTTTTTCTATGTGCAATGCTTCCCTGTAATCGAGTATAGCTCTGTCTTTATGCTTAAACCTGTCCGGTTCAAGCTGTAACACATAAGAATTGACCTGTCTTTTCCAAAACCACTTTGCACAACCGAACTGGATATTTGCCGGATCGATAGCAGTAATTTTATTCAGAGCCTCAAGCAACTCTCTTCCCAAATCACTGTTCTCAATACATAAGCAAAGATAGGCGATCCTGTACTCCACCGTGGTGATGGTATCTGAAATTGGCAAGGGTTCCAGGTTATAAGGATCGTTCTGATCCTTGTAGATAAAATGCCCAAAACAACTTTGAAGCGTAAAACAATAAGGCAAATTATTAAAAGCGTTGATCAGTTTGATTATGGGTTTATCAATCATACCATCGCTGAGGCCGGCTAATTTTTTCTGCCGTTCATCCTGATAATGCGGATTTTCTACCAATCCTTTAGACTCTGTGAAGGTTTCCATTTGGATTATTTCTGTAAAATTGTACAAACCTTTAAGCTCGGCCTCCATTACTGCTTTAAGGCTGCCTTAGTAAAAATATATTCTGGGATTTCCTGATTAAATTTTATGTTAGTAATATGCATTTCAGTGCCTTTCCCACTTTTTAGCATGTCTTTATAAGTTATTCTCATTGGAAACCATCTTCCCTGCACCTCTTGTACATCAGAACGGGAGGTTCTTTTCAGTAACTGTCCGCTCTTTGCAAAAAGTTCTTCTTTTAAGGGAACAAAATGTTCGGTATCAATCCACACTTTACGCGAATGGTAAGAAACGTCATCTACTTTGGCTACTAACTCCAAAACAAAAGTCCTTCTACCATCTATTTCTTCCTCGTCAACTTTGGTTGCTGTATAAACATCTGTCAGTTTACGATCCTCCATCATATCTTCATATGAAAAGTCGGAGCCCATAACAGACTGCCTTAGCATATGTCCTGAAATTTGAATTGTACGGTCGGTGGATGGAGAATAGATCCAAAGTTTATCTTCCAGTTTCAGCATCTTGGTTCCCTTTTCACGGGCGGGAGTTAAATACTCAGTAAACGACTGTTTATCACCAACAGAATATGAAATTGAAGTCATTGCACGAGAATTTCGCTTTCCATGTATGGTCATTGACGACTCTATTATTCGGTTCTCAGCCGACATATTCAGGTCTGTTTTTTCTAAAATTTCATCTGCTGTCTGAGCATACAGATTAACTGAAATCAATGCTAAAATTATGATTGTTAAATGTTTCATTATGGTTATTTCTAGATATTATTAATTATCAATATTAACGTATTAATTTTATCAACCAGCAACCAGTAACCAGTAACCAGCAACCAGTAATTCCTCACACTTCAAGTTCCTTAAATAACTGTGCTGTTTTACGTTTATAAATGGCATATCCGGCCAGGGCATTACCAAGAGTCATAGCAATCAATCCGGGGAAAAATCCAATGTAAAATAGTTCCGGTGATACTACAGCCCGGTATACAGGGGGCATCATCATATTTACATTTTTCATCAATGAACTGAAATCAATTCCATTTTCCTGTAGGTAATAACAAGCACCAAGTCCGAAAATAGTACCAACTATGGAGCCAATGAGCCCAATAAGTATGGCTTCATAAATAATAGTTTTATAGATATGTCCTTTGTTCTCTCCCAATGCCAGGCGAACGCCATACTCACTATATCGGCGTAAGCCTCCCAACAGACCTGTATTCCAAAGTACTATTGACATTGCAAGAACAAATATAAATACCATTATCCCACTCATATTTTCCCCACGCGTAAGCAGATCATCCAATCCGTTTTGTTCACGGAGTTTGAACATTTTAGGTGAAAATTCATCATCAGCAATGCTGTACATTGAATTAAAGGACGTCTTTACAGAATCTGCCCTCATATCATCATAAGTCCCTTCTTTAAAATAACCTAAAATTTCGCTTGAAGCATCTTCCATATCAAGAGCCAGTTGGGCATCGGAAATATCAATAATAATTGCCCCCCTGTCAAGAAAAGAAGATCCAAAGCTAATGGTTCCGCTAACCTTAAAGGTTTTAAACATCATGCTACCATACATGGTTGAGCCAAAGATGGTAATATCATCACCTGGTTTCACCCCAAACCGTTCGGCAAAATCATTACTGATAAGAGCTTCTCCTTGTTTACCTGGAAGTGATCCTTTAACAATAGAATTGGTAATGTTCATCCGGTCGGCCTCTGTTGAGTTTGGTGAAAGCAAATCAACGGCCCTGCCGGCTGCAGGCCCTTGTGCCCGGGTTTCCCCATTCTCATCGGGGACATCCAGCAATCCACCAAAATTGATACGCTTAACCCACTCCATATCAGGATAATCAGAATTAAGGCCTGTAAGTATTTCTTCAACATTCAACAAAGCCAAATCATTTGGCAATTGATTTTGGTTTTCAGCATAGGAACGTGTCATTATCTTTACATGCCCGGTCTGGAATTTCGCACTCATGTCAATCATGTCGGTAAAAACACCCTTCATCCAACCGCTCATAAACACAGTAAGAAACACTCCTATTGAGATAACTATTACCGGCAGTAAACTGCGGCTTTTATCCCTTAATATCCCTTTAAATATAAATTTTATCATCTCTGTATTTTTTTAATCTAATATTATACTCTAAATACTCCAGGCACTCTAAGTACTTTAAGTACTTTAAGTACTTCTTCTTACTGTAACTTTCCTTTTAAAGCCTCTGTAGGTTTCATTTTTGAAATCTTACGGGAAGGAATGTAACTTACTATTGTTGCAGAAACCACAACAAGAATCAGGGTGCTGATAATTAGTCCGACACTGTAATACGGGTAAATGGTTTCTGCAACGGTAATACCCATATCCGGGCCACCAAAAGTAATCCCTACGGTGTCGAGCCAAATAAAAATTGGTATTCCATAAACTGCTCCCAAAAGGGCAGCAAGGATACTATGCGCACCGCCTTCAACAGTAAAAATTCCCACAACCTGTGAGCGGGTAAGACCCAGGGCAATGTAGGTTCCTATCTCTTTTTGTCGGCGAAATATCGAGAGAACCTGGGTGTCGAAAATGGCTAACAATGCAATAATAAGCAATAAGCCTTCCATAATATAACTACCGATTTTTTTCGATTGAATGATCTTGTCCAGGTCAGACAATAAAAAATTTAAATCCTTAAAGTTCCAGTTTTCTATTTCTGCACCACTGTAATTCTCGCCTGTAACTATGAGTGTGGCTTCACCTTCCATATTTGTCATTTTCTGTAATACCGGAAGTGACATATACATCTGACCATTATCAGCAGAAGGAACATCACATCTGAAGATGGATGCTATTTGAATTTCCCTGGCATCGAAAGTGCCATTTTTATCACGCCAACGCACAAGAACCCTGTCGCCGACTTTTAGTTTGGTTGACTCTGCCATTCGTTTACCAATAATGGCAGCATACTCATCTTGATTGTTTATAAGATCAGCAGTCGGCAGGTTTAAGATGTTTTGTTTCGGATCAATCCCTTTTAAAATACCACTCTGTACCCTTCCCTCCGGGTATAATGTTGCCTGGGTAATTAAAATAGGTGTAAGATTACCCTTGTTTATTTCTGCTTTTACCTGATCCGACAATGGAGCATGTGAATCCTGAATTGTGTAAGGATCATATTTATCGTATTCAGGATGCCAAAATTGGCCCTGACCAATTTCCCAATCAATGGTGGCTTTTATTCCCTGTCGGTTCCATCCGTCAAACATTCCATTGTAAAAAATGATAAGAACAAATGCAAAAGACAATACTATTACATTGAGCCAGGTTCTGAGTCCCGCACCAATGAGGTTTTTAAATGCTAATTTTATTGCTAACATCGTATTATGTTTTTATTTCATCACTTACAACTTTTCCATCTTCAAGAGAAACTATTCTGTTTAAATACTGCATAACTTTTTCATCATGTGTTGCAAACAGAAATGTTACATTCAATTCTTCGTTTAACTTCTTCATTGTTTGAAGGATATGATGCGAATTTTTAGAGTCAAGGTTTGCTGTTGGCTCATCGGCCAGAACAATCTCAGGTTTTTTAACCATCGACCTGGCTATGGCAACCCTCTGACTTTCACCACCCGAAAGCATATTTGGTTTCGACTTCGCTTTATCGGTTAAACCTACCCATTCCAAAGCCATCATTACTGCCTTTTTACGCTCGAAAGCCGATATTTTTTGCAGTAACAGAGAGAACTCCACATTCTCAAAAACGGTGTAAACCGGTAGTAGATTATAGGTTTGAAAGATAAAGCCAATGTGCTTATTCCGCAATTTAGCTGCCTGCTTATTAGATAATTCAGAAATTGATTTATCTAATACAATGGTACTTCCGGTGGTGGGAGTGTCGAGAGAACCAATAATGTTGAGAAGAGTGGTTTTGCCTGATCCACTTGGTCCTACCAAGCCGGCAAATTCTCCCTTGTCAAAATTAAGATTGATTCCGTTGAGAGCTGTAAAATGCCCCTTACCTACAGGGAATTTTTTTACCAGATCATTGATTTTAATTGTTGCCATTATTTTTAATTTTTAATGTTATTCTTTTTATTTCTAACTCTATCCCGATAGCCATCGGGATTAAGTACTTCTTATTAATGATTAAACACAAACATCAGTTGAAGGCCAATACCGCCATAAAGGTTTTCTGTAGCGCCCATAGTTGGTAATTGATTATTTTCCGGGTTCCAATATCCCATTACATACAAAGTTGTACGATCGAATTGCCGGTACCAGTTCACAAAATTATAAACCGATTTATTCAGCCAATCATAATAAATTATTACGTTAATATTGTCGAACATCCCAAAAGTGTAAGTTGCTGAGAGAGCTGTAAAATTTGTTGTTTGTGAAAACTGAAATGCTTTTTCATCATTGGAAATAAACATGTGTTCCAATACCATATTTAAGCCATTGCCAAGGCCAAAAGTATAATCCGTTCCCATGGTAAATATTTCCTGATTAGTAAACTGTCCCATGTTTTTACTTTTGTGAACCCATGCCCCTTCAAACCAAAGCCCCACAACCAAATCCCATTTACCATCCAGTCCGATCCTGTTTTCAGGAATCTCGCTAAATTCGGGAACTAATCCATTCAACTCTCTTGAATCTGCAACCCGGTGATGATACGAGATAGCAAGTTCCCCCAAAGGTACAGGGCTTTGAAACCTTCCGCCAAATTCAGGAATACTGGCATTTGTTTCCATAAACTCCAGGCCTTTACGATCTTTATTTCCGTATAAAACCCAAAACCACAAATTGGCATTATTCATAAAATAATACCTTCCCAATCCAGCCCATACTCCA
>JAIORT010000479.1 GCA_021107975.1 Bacteroidales bacterium
TATCTTCAACAGTAACATACAGGTATTGATTCTCATCATCCCACAACATATCAATGTCATCAGCCCAAGCAAGCCATTCACCGATTACACCCCAGTTTTCAAGCTCATGTGTCCATGTAAGGGCAACGGTATCTACCACAACTGAATATCCACCCGGACCCTCTATAGAAAGATTACCTGCCTCCGGATCAGTATCCAGTAAACCTTCTCCTGCATAACCGAAGTTGGTATGGTCCCAGTCGGGAGCAGATGTAAATTTAAACTCATACGTACCGCCTTCCGGCATATACATATATCCTTTGTAAACACCATCGTTTGTATAGCTGTATATTTGCGGTGCACTCGCAGGATCCCATCCCTGGTAATCTCCGGGTATCCATAATGACGGAGTCGTAGGTGAGGGAGGTTCATAAGGCGTAACTGTTAAGGTAATCGGATTGGAATAAACATCCGAATAATCCGTATCGGTATTGATGTATGCAAAAACCCTGAATTCAACATTATGTGCTGTATCAGGAGAAATCTCCATCCCCATAAGTTTCTGGTTCATAGCACCAACTGTTATCTCAAAAGAGGTATTTGTTGTAGTTACAAGATTACGTGCATTTATAAAATTACTGTCTGCAATGTCCATTTGCAAGGCATACTTAGTATTTTCAAGATTATATAGATTATAATTTATAGCAGACCATTGGAAATTTGTAAAAACACTATCTGCCTCGTCTTTTGTCAATACATAAGAAGAACCATCTGCAGGGTTAGTAATAGCATTTTTTTCAGTAAGGTTCATATCCAAAACCGGTTCCCTTAACTCTTTTTCACAAGAGATAAGCAAGCCAAGTCCTATTATTGTAATGAATATTAATGTTAGCTTTTTCATATCTAAATGTTTTATAAATTTAATTTTAGTAACCGGGATTTTGAGTAAGATTCGGATTAGCAGTTATGTCAGCAGCCGGAATTGGGAACAAGTTATATTTGTCGTTGGTAGCTGTACCTTCTTTTACATTGCCCTTCCATGGCCATAAATATTCACCACCTGTAAACTTATTATATCTAACCAGGTCTGTTCTTCTCTGGCATTCCCAGTAAAGCTCACGTGCTCTTTCGTCGAGGATGAATTGCAAGTCAATCTGAGAAACATCGCCGGAGTTATCACCGTAAGCCCGTTGTCTCAAAGCATTCACATAGTCTAAAGCAGTAGCCTGGTCGCCCCCTGAACCTCCTCTCAATACTGCTTCGGCATACATCAGATATACATCAGCAAGCCTGAACATCGGGAAATCAGTATCAGAAAAAACGTCATCTGAACCAGGAGCCCCTGCACTTGTTACGTTTTTCCATTTTGTAATGGCATAACCATCTTCGAATATAGAAATATTCTCGATTTCCAAATTCTGCCCATCGGTATAGAACATAGCACGGCTATCAGTATTTCCTGAAATATCATCAAACATATTAACGAATGCACTGGTTGTACGTGTTCCTGCCCAGCCACCACCAATACCAAATTCTGCCGGTTCCATACTGCCTCCAACGGCAGCATGAATGATAAAGGTTGTACCTCCCCAGGTCCTGGTATGCATACCATCAAAATTAACCGGAAAAATAACTTCGTTTAAGAAAGCATTATCTGCTAGGAAAAGGTGCTGATAACTGGGTTGGATTGAATATCCTGCATTTATTATTTTATTACAATAAGTCAGACACTCGGAATACTGTGCCTGACCTTTGTAAACTTCTGCATTCAAATATAGTTTTGCGAGCAGCATCCAAACGCAAGCTTTATCAGCACGTCCATATTCATTTTGCCTTGCATCGATCATAAGACCCTCAATGGCTTTCAATTCTCCTTCGATATAAGCATAAAGGGCTGGTCTTTGAATCTGTTCGGGGAAGAATGCACCTACCTCGTCATCTTCTGTAACAAATGGCACATTTCCGAATAAATCCAGTGCATGCCAGTAACTCAATGCTCTAAGGAAACGGGCTTCTGCGCGGAAGAACTCAATGTCTGTTCTCAAATCGCCGGTTACGTCACGATCATCAAGTTTTTCATCGGTTGTTTCACGTATAAATTCGTTACATAGCGAGATTTGATAAAATATCCTGTAATAGAAGTTTGCAATGAACACATCGCTTGAACCCCATGTTTGCCAATGTAAATCCTTTATTGTTTGGTCATCCCATGATATCACAGCCTCATCAGTAGTAAGCTCCTGGTGATACCAGTAACCCCTTAAATACTGACCAAAGCCTTCGTCAATACCGCTGATGTCGCCCATGCCAGACGGACCTTCCTGACCTGTTACTGCCAAGCCGGCATATAATTTTGCCAGAACTTGTTTATATGAAGCAGGATCATCATATACAGTTGCTGCCGTAACCTGATCCGGATCAATGGGTACTGTATCCAGGTCTTTTAAGCAGGATGAAAATACTAAAAGAAACCCTGCAATAGCGATTGTTTTATACATACTTTTTTTCATGATTATTTAATTTTATAATTTTATTAAAATAGAAGATTAATTCCTAACACATAAACTCTTGGACGAGGATAAATCCTGTTGTCAATACCTCCGCTGATTTCGGGATCAAGTCCTTTGTATCTCGTAATCACAAATGCGTTGTTTACCGTTGCTGATATGCTAAGGCTTAATTTATCGTTGATTATATTATTGAATAGGTAACTAAGTCTGATATTATCCATTCTGAAATAGGAACCATCCTGAACAAAGTAGTTTGATAAATATTGTGGTGTTACAAAATTAATAGTTGTTACATCAGAAGTAACGTTGCCTAAGTATGGACCCTCCGGACGATAAAGTCTTTGGTACACACCATTTTCAGAACTTACGTTATTATACACATAGTTGCCGAAATTAGCACGTCCGGCAAATGAAAAATTCCAGTTTTTGTATTGCAGGTGAGATGAAATTCCAAAGTAGAAATCTGCTGCCGGGTCTTTGTAATGATACCTGTCATCATCGGTAATCTCACCATCGCCATTCCTGTCAACATACATTCCTTCAATCGGGTTTCCATTGGCATCGTAAACCTGTTCGTAAACAAAGTATGAACTGGCAGAATACCCAACACTATGCATCTGAACGGTATTACCGATACCACCTGAAATGCCTCCGGTTGCCACACCGAGATATTCCGGATCATCTGTTGCTGTAAGCTTGGTAATTTTATTTTTGTTGTAGGTGGCATTGAAACTAACTTCCCATAAAAGGTTTTCCTTAACAATGGGTCTGGTTGTGATTGAGAATTCAACACCTTTGTTTTCCATGTCCCCGATATTGGTAAGAATATAGTTGGTTAAATTTGTTCCGGCAGGTACTGGAATTATGTTAAGCAGGTCTTCTGTTTTTCTATAGTAAAAATCCAATGAGCCGTAAAACCTGTCGTCAGCAAATCCGTAATCCAAACCTATATTGTATGTTGTGGTTTTTTCCCATTTGATGTTTGCGTCATACCCTTCCGGTCGTAAAGTTATAATAAATGTTGTATCGAACTGGTACTGTGCATTTGTTTGACTGTAAGTATATATTGGCAGGTATGGATAATCACCTTGGTTGATATTTTGTTGTCCTGTGATACCATATCCAGCCCTGAGTTTTAACTGCGACAATATATTCGCATTTTGTATCCAGGGTTCATCAAGAATTTTCCATGCAAGTGCAACCGACGGGAACAAACCCCAGCGGGTATCCGGTGAAAATCTTGATGTACCATCATTACGCAATGTGAAGGTTAAAAGATACTTATCTTTGAATGAATAATTAAAACGTCCGAAAAATGAAATCAGGTAACTTTCTGTTGCATAATCTGAATCTTCATTTATTATTCTCTTAGCTGGATCCTGATACAGAAAAATGTTGGTTTCGTAAGCTGAACCCTTTCTCCAAAAATGCTGCCATGAATAACCAGCCATAACATCAAACTTACTTTTAATATTATCTATATATTTAACATAGTTCAGGTAAAAATCCAGGAGCTCATTTTTCTTCTCTTGATCATATATCCTATCAATACCGCCAGTATTTAACGCATCAAATACCCATGGGGCATATTCGGGAACGTAAACTGATCCTTCACTTTTTGAACGATCGTATCCAAGATTCAAATTAGCCCTCAAGTCAGGAAAAAAATGGAATTTATAATCCAACTGGATATTACCGATTAACCGGTTGACATCCGATATGTTATCTCTTAAATTTAATAAAGCAACAGGGTTTGATGTAGCTAGATCTACTGGCGCACCATTTGCCTGCGTCAATGTGTAATATCCTCCATAATATGTATTTAAGGAATCTGGTTGCCCGGTAGCATCATTATAATAAACTGTATAAAGTGAATCACTAGTAACAGGTTTTGTCGGATCAAATTGCATAGCAGCCCCAATTGCACCTCGGTCAGCAAATTTATTTTTAATAAACATGCCTTTTACATTGAAATTAATTTGAAGATGATTATTAAACAATGTAGGATTCAAAGCCGCCGAAAGTGTTGTCCTTTTCAGGTTATCTGTTTTAAGGATACCATCCTGGTCGGAATATCCTGCTGAAAATCTGTAAGGAAGTATTTTATAAGCACCTGATAAACTCAGGTAATGATCCATACCAAAAGCATTCTTAAAAATCTCATCCTGCCAGTTTGTGCTCTGATTACCTAACATAGCAACCTGGGGACTCGGAGGACATGTATCACATGATTTCGGATATCGCTCTTTAATCAGATCACGGAATTCGCCGGCACTCAAAACATCAATTTTTTTAGTAGGAGTAGATAATGAAAAATTTCCGTTATAACTAAGATGAAACGGTTTACCATCTTTTCCCTTTACTCCTTTTTTAGTGGTGATTATAATAACCCCGTTGGATGCCCTTGAACCATAAATTGCTGTCGCCGACGCATCCTTTAAAACAGTGAATGTTTCAATGTCATTTGGGTTGATGGTATTCAATGGGTTTCTCATACCTGAAATTCCCTCATTATCAACCGGAACACCATCGATTACGAACAACGGATCGTTGCTTGCCGAAAGTGAAGACCCGCCCCTGATACGAATGGTTGTTCCGCTACCTGGAGCGCCACCTCCATTTGTAATCTGAACACCGGCAATTTTACCTGTAATCAGTTCTGTTGGATCTGTAATAGCACCTGTGTTGAACGCTTTAGCATCAATAGCTGTAATAGAACCGGTTGCATCTTCCTTTTTCTGAACTCCATAACCAATCACAACAAATTCTTCTAAGTCTGCCAGTCCGACATTAAGGGCAACATTAATTACAGTATTAGGCTGAACCATGATTTCCTGTGTTTCATAGCCTATATATGAGAATACAAGGATTGCATCAGGTTCTACCATGATGGTGTAATTACCTTCAACATCGGTTGCTGTACCAATAGTTGTACCTTTAATTAAAATGGTAACTCCCGGTAATGTTTGTCCATCTGTAGCATCAGTTACCGTTCCGGTAACTTCGCCGGTTTGTGCGAAACCTGTCATATAACATAGAAATAGTAACGACAGGAGCAAAAGTAATTTTGCGGATAAATGTTTTACCATAATAAAATATTTGATTAATTAATTTTTATTTTGTGTGAAAATCAATTGTACAAAAGTAAAAAAATTAAATATATCTAAATAAAAGTTATTTGTAATACTTTTTATTTATAAATTTGCACTTTAGATAATCAATAATTTATAAACAAAAAATTAAAACTTATGAAAAATTTTACATTGAGAATTACAGCACTTTTAATGTTCTTAACTATGGGAACATTTGTTATGGCACAAAGTGATACGGTACTTACCATCATTCCGGAAGATGCTACTGCATGGGATGAAATTACCATAATTTTAGATGCCAATTTATCATGCCCGGATAGTTCATTATTTGATGCAGATTCAGTGATGATGCATTCGGGGGCTACTATTAACGGTGCAGTGTGGGCGATAGGTGTTGATTATGATGGGGAAGGTGCTAACGGACAGAAACCAAAACTCGAACCTTATTATGGCAAAATGCCGGCTGCAATTACCATTACACCTGAAAATGCTACTGCCTGGGATGAAATCACCTTAACTTTAGATGCAAAGTTATCTTGCCCTGACAGTTCATTGTTTGGTGCTGATTCGGTTATGATGCATTCTGGTGTTACCATTGACGGTGCTGCCTGGCAAAACGAAGTTGCTTTTGATGCATTAGGCGCAAACGGACAACAGCCAAAACTTATTGATAATGGCGACAGCACCTGGTCAATTACTTACATACCTGCCGATTTTTATGGCATTGAAGCAAAAACAGAGGTATCACAGATTTGCTGCGTTTTTAATGCAGGTGACTGGTCAGCCGGTGAAGGAAAAGATTTTGACGATGAAGGAAATTGTACTGATTTCTATATTCCATTAGTTTTTGAAAACAATCGCAGATGGGCTATTACCTTTACTCCTGCTGATTTCTATGGAATTAGCCCAGATTCACTTGTGAATGGAATGGAATGTGTTTTTAATGCTGGTGACTGGTCAGCGGGTGAAGGAAAAGCTCACGATCCTGATAATCCTGGCGAATGCATTAACTTCGTTATTCCGTTCATTACATCTGGCATTGGAGAATACCCGGAAGTAACTTTCAAACTTTATCCAAACCCGGTTGACAATATACTTACTATTGAAAAACTGGATGGTGCAAACAAAATTGAAGTTTACAATGTTGTTGGTGAATTGATTAAAACAGTTGATAAAATTTCAACTCCTGTTGTTACCATAAACACTACTGATTTAACAAGTGGTATTTATTTTGTAACTGTTCACAATAACGGTAGTGTTCAATCAACAAAATTTATAAAGAACTAATTAGTGTCCATCCACAAACTTATAAAAAGACACGAATTACACAAATTAACACGAATTAGATTAGTGAAAATTAGTGTAATTAGTGTCAGAAACATTTCAAATTAAGACTTAAATGTTTTATATGAACCCGGTCAGGTCCTGTCCGGGTTTTTTTTATCTATATAAACGATGAATAATCCGTAACTCAGGGATTTATCCCTGTGATTGAAATAACGTTTAAAACAAACAGGGCGTTTACGCCCTTTAAATAAAACAATAATTATGAAAAACACTCTGCTTAT
This sequence comes from Bacteroidales bacterium, assembly GCA_021107975.1. Lineage (GTDB taxonomy): Bacteria > Bacteroidota > Bacteroidia > Bacteroidales > JAADJA01 > JAADJA01. The sequence goes on from JAIORT010000479.1 coordinate 7,150, forward strand.
TATTCTTTTTATGATTTCATGCCAAACACAAGATAGACAATCAGAAGACCTAAAATATCATTATCCTAATATTATTTTCTACGAAATTTTTCTCCAGTCTTATGCAGATTCAAACGGAGATGGAGTTGGCGATATTAAGGGATTGATATCTAAACTCGATTATCTCGAAGAACTTGGTATTGAAGGTATCTGGCTAATGCCTGTTCACCCCTCTCCAACATATCATAAATACGACATTACCGACTATTATTCGGTTCATTCGGATTATGGAACAATTGAGGATTTCAAAAACCTTGTTGACGCAGCTCATAAAAGAAATATCAGGATTATTATTGATCTGGTAGTTAATCACACATCTTCATACCATCCGTGGTTTATCAATTTTTCGAAAAAAAAAATCAACAAATACAGAGACTATTATGTATGGACATCTGATAAAGAACTCATCTCAAAAGAGCCGCATCATTGGCATAAAGTAAATGATTCAGCCGGAAGTATAATTGATAATGAGAAATATTACGGATTTTTCTGGCACGAAATGCCTGACCTGAATTTCGATAATCCTGATGTAAGAAAAGAAATTATTAATATTGGCAAATTCTGGCTCGGGGAAATTGGAATAGACGGTTTCAGACTTGATGCTGTTAGATTTATATTTCCTGAAGAAAAAGTTGAAAAGAATTATTTATGGTGGCAAGAGTTCAGAACGGAGATGCAAAAGGTAAAACCGGATTTTTTCATGGTTGGAGAAATTTGGGGTGAAGATACAATCGTTGCTCCTTTTCTCGAAAAAGGAATTCATGCCGGATTTAATTTCGACTTAAGTTTTGCTATTATTAAAACGATAAAAGAAGAAACGGATAGCGGGATAGTAGAACAACTTATACAAACAAGGGAATTATACCTGGAGTGCGAACCCGGCTTTTACGATGCCATATTCCTGACAAACCATGATCAAAACCGTGTGATGAGCGAATTTGAAGGAGATATTAGAAAAGCTAAGGTAGCAGCGTCATTATTGCTTACCCTTCCCGGGATACCTTTTATTTACTATGGAGAGGAACTCGGCATGACGGGCGAAAAACCTGACGAATTTATAAGGGAGCCATTTCCCTGGGATTATAATACAAAAGACCCTTGTCAGACAACATGGGAGGAACCGGAGTATTCAATTCAGGAAAATGTTCCATCACTCAATAAACAAAGAGCTGATAAGCTTTCTTTATTCAATCATTATAAAGAATTAATAAACCTTCGCAAATCGTATAAATCATTACGTTATGGCGATATATTACCGGCTCCTGTAAAAAATCCCGGGTTGATTTCCTATTACAGGAATTTTGAAGATGAAACACTTTTAATACTGCATAATATTTCCAAAAATGAAATTAAGATTTCGTTACCCGAAAAGGCTTCTTCCTTAAAAAAGGTAATCCTGACGAGCTTATCTGCCGAAATACAACCGGAGAATAACAAAATTACAATTCCACCCTTTACTTCAATTATAATTAGTGCCGGTCCATAATTTTAGGGAGATATTATCCCCGATTATCAAAATAATCAACTCACTGTTAAGCTATACTCACAATCAAGTTCAAGAATGAATAACGCTATTAAAAAAGTTTGCAACCTGTTGAATGAAACTAAGACCAAATATCCCGGTACAGATTTGATCATGTTTTACAAAATCACGACATGAATCTTTATAGTGGGTCAGGAGTTCTGAAACTATATCTCCGAAAAATCCTAAATCTGCAAATCCTGTTATATTATTTCCAATATTAGCCCTTAGCAATAAAGGTATTTTTAAAGCATTGATTGTATATGTGATATCTTCGTAGTGGGCATAATGGCCTGCATAAATAGAATTTTTTGTTTGACAGGTTTTGTTATATTCAAATCCGAATATCAAGTTTATTATCAGGTAAGCATTTCTTTCACTTTATCGGCAGCTTCCTGAAAACGAATAGCAGAATGAACTTTTAATCCTGATTCGTCAATTATTCTCTTTCCTTCGTCTGAATTAGTACCTTGCAACCTGACAATGATCGGAATGTTAATTTTACCGATTCTTTTATAAGCATCCACAATACCCTGAGCAACGCTGTCGCATCTGACAATACCTCCGAATATATTCACAAAGATAGCTTTAACATTCGGGTCTTTCAGAATGATCCTGAAGGCTTCTTCCACACGTTTCGAATCGGCTGCTCCGCCTACATCTAAGAAATTAGCCGGGTCGCCACCCGACAGTTTGATAATATCCATAGTAGCCATTGCAAGTCCGGCGCCATTTACCATGCACCCAACATTTCCCGTAAGTTTAACATAACTCAGGTTATAACGACCGGCTTCTATCTCTATCGGGTCTTCTTCGTCAAAATCGCGCAATTCGGCAATATCAGGATGGCGTGCTAATGAATTGTCATCTATTACTACTTTTGAATCCGCAGCAAAAATTTTGTCGTTAGCAGCTTTGATAACCGGGTTGATCTCGAAAAGGGAGGCATCAACACCAATGTATGCTTTGTACAGCGCCAATACAAACTTCACCATTTCTTTAAAAGCGTTGTTACTAAGTCCGAGGTTGAAAGCGATCCTTCTTGCCTGGAATGTTTGTAACCCGATCTTAGGATCAATTTCCTCAGTAAAGATTTCTTCCGGCGTTTCCTTGGCAACATGTTCAATATTCATTCCTCCACGGGGCGAATACATAATCATGTTCCTGCTTGTTTGCCTGTTTAAAAGAATAGACATGTAAAACTCCTGTGTTTCGGATTTGCCCGGGTAATAAATATTCTGTTCAACAAGGACTTTTCTGACTTTTTTTCCCTCAGGTCCGGTTTGGGGTGTAATAAGCTGCAGCCCGATGATCCGGTCGGCAAATTCATGTACCTCATCCAATGTTTCGGCAATTTTTACACCACCGCCTTTTCCTCGTCCGCCTGCATGTATCTGGGCTTTTACCGCCCATTTTTTCGTTCCTGTTTGATTTTTCAGCTTTTTGGCTGCAACCATTGCTTCATCGGGCGACAGTGCAACAATTCCTTTAGGCACTGAAACACCGAATTTTTTCAATAAGGATTTTCCCTGGTATTCGTGAAGGTTCATTTATTTTTTATCAACGATTTCAACTAATTCGATATCGAAAATTAGCAAATCATTTGGCTCTATAATACCTCCGGGGCGTGGGTTTTCTCCATAAGCTATTCCGGGAGGAATATACAATATCCATTTTGATCCGGTTGGCATCAATTGTAATGCTTCGATCCATCCGCTGATTACACCGTTTACCCTGAATTGTGCAGGATTTCCTTCGGCTGTGCTGTCAAATTCTTCTCCGTTTATCAATGTGCCTTTGTAATTCACCTTAACCATATCAGTCGCTTCAGGTTTTGGTCCGTCACCTTCCTCTATAATTTTGTATTGTAAGCCGCTTTCAGTAGTGACGACACCTTCTTTCTTCCCATTTTCTGCAAGAAATTCTTCCGCTTCTTTTAGGTTTTTTTCTGCTTTCATCGTCCTGACCTTGTTGAAATAATCCCTGACATAATTGTTTGCAACAGTCGGTTCTATCAGAGGCTCGGTTTCGTTAAAAATATCTTCAAAGCCTTTAGCAATAGCATCAGCATTAATTTCCTCGAACCCGCTTTTTTTGACATTCGTTGCAACATCAATTCCGATAGCATAGCTTACACTATCCAATTCATTTTCGAGTTTTACCTCTTTCTTTGAACTTGTAATCTGATCACATGCAACAAACAAAAACATTGCTGTAATTGTAACGCTTAAACCTGTTGTAATTCTAATAATTTTCATTTTAATTTGTTTTTAATTTAACTTTAATAATTTTATATCATAAACCAAAGTTGCTTTTGCAGGTATTTTATTCATATCACCCGTTAATCCGAAAGCAAGGTGCGAAGGTATAATAAATTTAGCTCGGTCACCTTTTTTTAATAATAAAATTCCTTCTTCTAAACCACTCTCAACACCGCCTTTGCCAATCAGAAATTCTTTATATCCATCTAATTCAGATGTATAGCAAGTATCTCCGTTGAGCAGGCTGACTGTAAAATGTATTACAGCCACTTTTCCGGTTTCTGCTTTTGGTCCATTTCCTTGTTTATATATCATATATCGCAGCCCGGTACCGGTTTGTTTCATTGTCCACCCATACCTGTTAACATAATCCTCTATTTGTTCATCTTCTGTTTTAACAAGCTTTTTATTAACTTTCATCAAAGACTCTTTGTACTCAGCAGGATTGATTTGTTTTTTGGAAGGCTTTTCATTTTTGCATGATAGGAAAAAGGAAGATAAAATAAAAAGAATCACAATCCCGAAATTTTGATACTTTGTGTTCACTTTGTGTCTTTGTGCCTTAGTGGCTATTTTACCCGAAATGTCGTAAATCCGAATTAACATTATACTATTATCCTGTAAAACTTTGCTAAAAAAACAAAGTTATTTAGCAAAT
>JAIORT010000204.1 GCA_021107975.1 Bacteroidales bacterium
GTGTTTATCGGACTGATAATCTCCACCGGTTCAACTTTATCAACAGCAACCGATTGAGCAGAACTTTTCCTTTTATCAACTATTACAATAGGAATTTTTTTCTTTTCATTTGATACGGCTTGATTTGTTTTCTGGGTTTGATTTAATACAGCCTGGTTTTGAAAATTTTGCTTTATGTTACCTGCAAAAGCAAGCTCACTCTCTGGAATTTCATATTCAATATTATTATCTGCAATTAATATTATCTGATCGGAATAAACAGTTAGTGTATCAGCTTTATAATATTTTTTCATTAATTGGATATAAAATTCATTAGTCTCTTCATAAGTTCCTGATACAGACAATGACTGTACTTTACCGGCATCTCTTTTCAAATCAATCAACTCGTTGTTTTTAATTTTTATTTGATTACCTAACACTCTTGCAATTAAATTTGCATGGTCCGACCTTGAGTTTAACTGAAATATTTCCTTTTTCAATTGTATAGTTTTGTCAAATTCTTTTTCAAATACCTCCGGCTCAGAAATGGTTGAAAGCTTTGTTACATATTTATTATATTGGATTTCCAGTGATTTTGCTTCTTCAGCTTTGTTTTGAGAGATGCTGTTTGCCCTGTCCCTTTTATTAGTCAGTTCCCTGGTCAGGCTTTTGGTGTGAGTAACAAGAAGATACACACTGTCAGCTAATTGATGAGATTTCGCTCTGTCATTCATCAGTTTCGCTGCATGTTTTGAAGGATTAGAAGATGGTTCAGGATTAGTTGTTTGATGAGTGTTATTTTTTTTGCCACCGGCAGCTCCCTTTTCGGCTAACAATACTTCTTCATTTTCATTAAATGGATTTTCAATTAGTTTAATTTTAAAAACACTTATTGAACCATTCAAATTATCTCTGTCGGAGGCAAAATATGCGACTTCTTTTCCTTTATTTAAAATAAACAAAATATCGTCGAAGGGTGAATTGATACCGGCACCCAGATTTTCAGGCTGATTCCAGGTATTTGTCGCAGCATCTAACTTCGACCTGAAAATATCATATCCTCCTAATGAATTATGACCTTTTGAACAGAAAAACAAAGTAGTTCCATTATCCATCAGAATAGGATAATCTTCATCATAAGGAGTATTTATCGTTGATTCAATTTTTTCAAACTCACCCCATTCTCCATTTTCATCCATCAGGGTTTTATAAATATCTTTATTGTTTGAACCATCATTTCCATAACTCGAAAAGTACAGAATATTATTGGGTTCGGAAATAAATACATAACTTTGTGATTCTGTGTTTTTATCTTTTTCTGATTGAAATATATCTGGCTTTAACAGTAACATACCGTCAAAATCGTCTGTCTTGTATGCCCTGTGAAAATTATCCTTTTGAAATTCAGGTTTCACAATTATTTCCGAAACGAGATTTTTATCCGATAAATTCAACCCGTTCAAACAAGCATTTATCTTTTCGAGTATTTGAGAACGTTCCGGTGCATTAGGCGATAGTTTAGCAAGATATAATTTATAGTATTTCATTGCATTTGTAAAATCCTGGTTCTGATGATATGCATATCCAAGATGATAGAACAACTCCTGGTTATCCTTCATTGACCGGGCTGCATTGTTTAAATATTTAACAGGGCGTGATTTATTTTTCCTGTCGCTATATAAAGCACATACACCAAATCGGTAATTATATTCAGGATTGTTGGGATGAACACTGACTAACTGGGCATATAAAGGCAATGCATTTTGGTAGTCTTTATTATTAAATAAGACTTGAGCTTTTGAAATCAGGTCACCTTCATTTAAATTTGGATTCTGGCTGAAAGTAGTATAAATTGACCCAATAATTAAAAGGAAAACTAATATTTTTCTTAAATTAATCAATAATATAAATATTTAAGATCTTCACTATATTTATTAGGATGATTATACGGCTTTAATTATGAAAGGTTTTAATATAAGTGTAATAGTTTGAATAAAATTAGCTTATGGAAATACTAATTATAAAAGGACTTAATCATTCCGGGTTTTCATGTGTTTTTATTTTTAAAAGAAAATTTAGACTCTTCTTTATTCATAAGACGTTTAATGTTTTTTCTATGAATGAATGGAACAAACACTCCCACCGCTATTGAAAGAATAATAAGTGTGATATATTCATCGTGCCCAAGCAATAAAATTTCAACAAATGGAAACGAAACGGAAGCTATGATTGATGATAATGAAACGTATCCTGTAAAAATAAACACTAAAATAAAGATTCCGACAACAATTAAGGCAGCTTCAGGAAACAAAGCGATACCTATTCCAAATAAAGTGGCTATTCCTTTTCCACCTTTAAAACCAACATAAACAGGAAAAATATGACCTAAAACAGCAGCAATAGCTAAAATTATTTTCAAATCCAGTAAATCGGGAAATGTAAGAGATTCATTCCAAAAATAGTTGGCAATATATACTGCAAACCATCCTTTTAAAACATCAAATATTAAAACCGGAATTCCGGCTTTATATCCTAATACTCTTATTGTGTTTGTTGCTCCGGCATTTTTGCTCCCTTTTGTCCTCACATCAACTCCGTAAAACATCCTGCCTATCCAAACTGAAGTCGGGATGGAACCGATTAGGTAAGCTGAAATAATTGAAAGTATTAGTTTAAATGTAATCATAATTTATTAACTACTGTTTCACCCTTCTCAGGAAGTCGGTTTTTTTCCGCAAATTTGAAATAATAAACCTGTATTCTTCTCCTTCTTTGCCTTTTTTCGTCGTTTTTTTATCATCTTTCAATTCACGGATTATATTATTATATTCTGTATTTGAGGAAATAGTTTGCATAAGATTGTTCCTATAATTAAAATAGTACCAGTATCTGCCTTTTTCAAATTCCAGATAAATATTTATTACATCCCCGGTTCTTTTCCTTGCTATTTCAATATATCCGTTTAAGTATTTATTAATCTGTTGTTTCCCGATGCTACCTACTCCAATGAGTCCGTATGAGACATACGATCGAGTGGCATTATTCCATTTGAATTTGACATCGGAAAACAGAATAGTATGTTGTAGTTCGGAAGGATATTTTCTGAGGCGTCCGAATAATTTCACATCTGCAACAATTCTTTCAGCATCTTTTTCTCCTAATATATCAGTAAGTGCTTTTATAAAAACCGGTCTTGTCAGATTTACACCTTGCAGGTTTTTACCTGTAATGTTTTCAATCATATGTTCGAGCGCTTTATCTTCAAACGGGAAATCAATTGCAATTACTAAGTCAAATTTAGTAGAGTCGGGAATAATATAATGAGACGCTTGTCCGTAAGTTTCCATGTTAACTATACCGAAATCCGCTCCCAGATTCAATTTTCCTTCACCGGTAAGGATACATTCTCTTCTGCCTAAAGATAATTGATCTCCGGCTATCGTAGTTCCTTTCAGTTTATCCAAAGGGGCAATATGATAAATTTCCGAATTTTTGTCGAACCTGATATATCCGTTTGCAGAAATGATTTCCTGGTCCGATTTATTTCTTTTTGCATCAAGGAATCCCGAATAAAATCTGTTATACTCATTTGAGAACAAAAGTGAGGCTTTTAGTTCTTCATCTTTAAGATTAGTCAAATGTTCTTCAACCTTGAGGTAAATATCCTTCGGATTAACATCGGAATTAAATTTTGACCAACTCCTTTCTCCTGAGCTACATGTATGTCGAATTCTGAACCCCCCGTCAAAATCAAGGAACTCCTTGTTGGCATACAACCTGATATCTCCGGCAAAATCAAAGTCATTACTTATTGTAAATCCTATTGAATCAGAAACATAACCATCACCAACCGTTTGGTATGTAGGATCAACATCTATATCTTTAATAAATATTTTTTGTTTAAATCCCTTTTCATCAATATAATTGTAGGTTCCAATTCCAGTATAGGCGTTTTTACTTTTAATTTCAACAATCGCATCATATATTTCATGATACTTAGTAACAGTATTTGTAAGTATTTTGGCATCATAAAAAGAATTCATTTTAGCATCCGGCTTAATTATAATTTTTTTATCAGCAGGAAATACAGCCGCATCAGCAACTCTGATATATTTTACATCTTCAGCATAAAGTATATATTCTTTCAGGTTATATGAAGCAATGGTCGAAATAAACCGTATTGAATCCTGATCGGGATGAATGGAAATAAATTCCGAACCTTCTAACGGTACATCAATTAACTCCCGGGTTGTCAGGTTATCATACGCTGCCATTTCTGCTTCCTTTTCAGAACTTCCGATAGCAATTTCATAAGAATCCATGTACCAATTAAATTCATCAATAGAACAGATATACATATTAACGGGGAATTCAACAATTGAAGCCCCGCCATTCGATACAAACTTTCCTTTTCTTTCATTAAAATCGATATGCGAATTGTAATTATAAGTTGAAAAAGCCGATTGCAGATATTCAGTAGTTTTAAGGGTAAAGTCAGCTGAATCGGCAAAAATTTCATGTTGCCCGAAAGTATATAGATTTGAGTTCATTTCAGCATCTTCGAAACTCATTGTTCCGGCGCCCTTTAACTTTTCGGGAGTTAAGACAAGCATGCCGAGAAGCTCTGATTGATTATTAAACATAGTAATCGGGAATTCGATTTGTCTTATAATCATAATATCGTCATAAGGCAACCAGTGTTGCTTAACTTCCAAACCCTTAACAGCAGGATATTCCACCGGACTTAATTGCTCCCTGATAATAAAGTTATTGGCTATTGTATTACAGGAGTCGGGAAAAAACAAATAATCATCCGACCATGATGTTGAAGTCAAATATTCTAAAGAGCCACTTCCGTGTAAACCGCGGTTGCTCAAATTAATTTTAGAGAAGTAAGTTCCTTTGTCTTCATACATCGGATAGCCTTCGGGAGGTGTTGATGTTGCGAATCCAAGCGAATAATTTTTCTGTACCTTGAGTGTTTCCTCAATATCAGGGAATATGCCTGCTGAAGCCAGATAACCGCCAAATTCAAGCAATTCAGTCTTAAAATTATCAAGACTGTCAATCGTAAACGGATAAACATAGAAATAGAATTTTTCACGATTGTAAACACCGTTAAATATTGAGGATTTATCATAATAAACATAAGCATCTTTCGTACTTGTAAACATCGGGTATTGGGGAAATTGCTTTAACCCTGATTTATTATTCGGTTCATCTATATATAAGTCTCCTCCAAGATCGGCAATTACATTATCCACTTTAACCGGATGCCTTTTCCCGAATTCGTCGGTTTCAAAACTATAAACCTTAAAGCTAAGAGAATCAATAACAGGCATGTCGAGCTTAAACTGGTCATAGTTAAATTCGCATTGACGCGCATAAAAATCAAATAATCCGGCATGTACACGACCTGAAAAGACGAAGTCCATTCCTTTTTTCAATACAAGTTGTTTATTATCGGGAAATAAAAATACATTTTGCGAATCGCTCAAAAATACTACAGGCACACCATATAATTTCAATCCGAAGCTGTCGAGTTCAAGTGATGCGTTTTGAAATCTATAGGTTTCGGAGTTAAACCGAATGACATCGTAATCTATTTTTCCGTTGGCTGCATAAATATAATCATAAAGTTTTTCTTTTATTAATGCTTTTTTATCATCCTGGTCGTATATTACAAATCCATTATTAGAAAGATTAACAAACATAGCAATTACTTGTTCCTGAGGTATCATCATATATTCGGCAAGTCCTTGCACATAAATCTCCCTGACATTATATTTATCGGTGTAATTCTTTAATGCGTTCAAAGGATTTATTTTATCAATCCCCTGTAATTTCAGGTACCTTGGTTCAGAAAAATAATTACTCGATTCAAAGGTGGCTCTTCCAATACCGGAAACTCCTTTTACTGTTTCGAAATTGATGGTTGGTTCATCCATTTTCCAATAAATAGCTTCGACGTAAATATCTAAGTTATGATAGGAATCAAAAAACGGACTTTTTGCTCCCTCACCTCCAGCTCTAATGAGAGATAATTCTTTATTTTCGTCAACATAATTCATTTGGATCCCGGGATGGTAAATTGAATCTTCTTCGAAATGAATAGAAGCCGATGCCAGGACAGAAGAAATCCTGTCGGGATATATTACGAAATTCTTAGATGAAATCCTTATAAACTCTTTTTTTTCTTTTTGAAAAGAAAGAAATGCATTAATATCTTTATCGCCTGAACCTATCAGCTTGCCACCCCTCATTTCAATACCGCCTCCGAAATCAATATTATCAAATACCGCCTCAATTTCAATGTGCATAAAGTATGAACTGAACCTCGGATAGCTGGCATTTTTTTCAGTAACATTAGCGAGAACTTTTTCTTCAAGCCTGCCAGGCATTGACTCCTCCCAGTATTTTTTATGATAAAATGCTACGGAGTCGGCGGTAAACCGTGAGAAACCAAGATATATTTCGTAATCATTCAATAAGGCATAAACTTCATTCTCATCAAAACCTGCTCTTTTCCAGTTTATTTTTCCTTTTTTACCAATCCATTTCGATTGCAAAGGGAAATATATGCCTTTCGTATTACAAATTATCGAACTGTCTTTATTGGCATAACATGTTAATGTTAAATCCTCAAAAACAACCACGGGAACAGAATCGTAAATAAAATAGAATTCATGAGTGTTCGACGCCCATTCGGTGGCTTTAGTTTTATACAATATGTTTTTATATAACAGGTTATAACTTGTATTCAGAAAAACACTAATGGGTTTTATGCTTCTTTTATCTTTTACAAGTGTGTCAATACTCTTATACCATGCTAAATAACTCTCGATTGAGTGATCATAATCCATCAAACCATTCATACAGGAAAGGTACTGATAAAAATGAGGATAAGCTTTTATCCTGCGTTTTAGCATCAAATTGCAAATATCCTGCATGTTTTTTTTCAACTCTTTTGTAAATATGCCGCTGTTCCAGTATTCGGTATATTTCTCCATCATATCTTCACACTTCACCCTGTTTTCTTTTATATTTATTTTTGAAAAAAGGCTGTTTATTTCATTCAGGAATTTATCTGTATCTTCGGAAAAATGCTTAAATTGTTGTGCGTGAAGCCCGAAGAAAAATAAAAGGATAAAAAATTGGGTTATAATTAATCGCATTACTCTCATTGCGAGTTATTACTATATTTTAACAAATCGTGAAGCTATCCATTTGTTACTTATAATCTTCCTGTCCGATTTTAAACCATATTTAATGGCTGATGATTCGATTTGTTTTAAATCTTCCTCATAAAATCCACTTAACAATAACACACCGGTATCCGACAAAAGTTTAACATAAATTTGCATATCGTTCAATAAAATATTTCTGTTAATATTTGCCAAAATAAAATCGAAACTTTCTTCTTTAACTAACCCGGCATCGCCAAATTGAACGATAACTTTCCTGCATTTATTTTTACGAACATTTTCCAGGGAGTTATTATAAGCCCACTCATCATTATCAATCGCTAAAATGCCTGAGGCACCAAGCATTTCTGCAAGTATTGCAAGAATACCGGTTCCACATCCTATATCAAAAACTGATTTGCCGGTCATATTTTCATCCAGCATCAGTTCTATGATCATTGATGTTGTTTCGTGGTGTGCCGTTCCGAATGACATACTGGGTTCTATAATTATATCGTACCTGACATTTTTATTTCCTTCGTGAAAAGGCGCCCGGATAAAAACCAAATCTTTGATAAGTACCGGATTATAACTGCTTTCCCAAATTTCGTTCCAGTTTTGCTCTTTAATAAGCTTTTGTGAAAAAGAAATTTCGAATTCATCAGATTGAAATACATGTAACCTTTGTAAATCCTGAGTTTCAAAAAATTGCTCAGGAATATAAGCCTGCAAGCCTGAACTTGTTTCTGAAAAACTCTCATATCCAATTTGCGATAGTTGAGCTATAAGAATCTCCGTTCCCGTAAGTTTTGGTTTAATATCAAAGGTTACTTCGATGTAGTTCATAAAAAAGTTAATAGTTAAATGTTATATGTTAATAGTTAATCGTTAATAGTTAATCGTTAATTGACTGTATTATTTTAATAAACTCGTCTGATTTCAGGGAGGCACCTCCTATTAACCCTCCGTCCACGTCAGGATTGGTAAATAATTCTCTTGCGTTTTTCGAATTACAGCTTCCACCATAAAGTATCGAAGTGGTTTCTGCAACTTCTTCATCGTATTTTTCTTTTATCAGGCTCCTGATATAATGGTGCATTTCCTGTGCCTGATCCGATGTTGCGGTTACTCCTGTCCCAATTGCCCATACAGGCTCATAAGCAATTATAATATTCCCAAAATCAGTTTTATTAAGACGAAACACCGATTCTTCCAATTGCTTTTTAACCACATCAAAATGGTTTCCCTTTTCCCTTTCGGGCAGTAATTCGCCGCAGCAAAAAATCGGGGAAATATTATATTTTAATGCCATATTCACTTTTTCGGCTATCATTTCATTTGTCTCGTTAAAATATTTTCTTCTTTCGGAGTGCCCGATAATGCAATAATCAACCTCCATCGACTCAAGCATAGGAGCCGAAATTTCGCCGGTATAGGCGCCGGATTCATAGTTGCTTAGGTTTTGTGCGCCAACATGCAGGTTGGTTTCGTTTGCGAAATCGGTAGCCAACTCAAGATATACCGAAGGCGGACAAATTATTACGGCTGTGTTTTTCTGGTTATGATTTTTAACAAAGTTAACGATGTCATTGATCAGGTCATCAGCTTCCTCAAAGGTTTTATTCATTTTCCAGTTTCCTGCTACGATTTGTGTTCTCATGTTTTACTGTTTAGTGTTTAATAAATTAAATGCTTTTGTGTCAAAAATATGATTAATAAAAATAGGTTTAAATGGAGACAAAAAAACTTATAAATTAATTATCAACAAATTTTCTGTGAAATTCTTCAAAGGTTGGTAAATAGTTGTAATGCCATTTTTCGATGACTACGGCATCTTTTAAAAGGATTAAACCGGGATTGGAACGTATCATTGTCATAAGTTCAATATCATCGGCAAAATAGAAATCTGCTTCCAAATTATTTGCTTGTTTAAACTGCATAACCTCTTCGGGCAAACTGCTTGTTAATACGACAAAAGAAATATCTTCATTGTTACCTTGACTGACAAAATCCCTGATTTGGCTTATTTTCTTCAGGCTGGTTTCAGACAGGTTATAAGCAACAAGTATAAACTGGTAATCCCGATTTTCAATAATCTGAGAAGTATAATCATTACCATTTTCATCCTCAATTGTTAAATCGTGAATTTTAGGGTTTGGGTCAACAACTCTTTGCCTGACAAATTCCCACTTCGACATCCAGACTGAATCATTATAAGAATAATCAGGTGATAAATATTCCTTTTCCTCGCCGGTTTTTTTGTTCTTATAAATTAAATAATATTTAAGAGGTATAGGATTTTCATTAACCATTTTATTGCCTGCCTTCCAGGCTCTGAAATCAATAACCGGTAAATGGCTGATATTATATATTTCAAAACCGAGAAAAACAAAACCAATAATTATAAAGATTAACCACTCGGCAGCTTTCCCAAACCACCGTATTGTCCGGTTCCTGGCAATGAAAACAATTATTAAAAGCGCATCAATAACAAGATTTTTATATAAAGTTTGCCAGTTTGTAAGTATAATGGCTTCGCCAAAACAACCGCAATCTTTAACAGGATTGTAAAGAGCATCGTTAATGGTGGTTACCGTAAAAACTGCCATCATCAACATAATTAGCCATGAAGTTAACCTGATATTAACATTAAATATCAACAAAGCTCCAAGTACAAATTCAGTAGCATTCAGAATAACTGACAAGGGTAATGCTGCCGGAATAGCCCAATCCGTTTCAAACGCAATAAAATAATCTATAATTCGATATTCGGTACCTATCGGATCAACACCTTTTACAAAACCGGAAAAAATAAACACACATCCTAAAATAATTCTGATTATAGAGATTTGTGATTTGTTAAATCTCCGGTTATACACAACAATTAGAAGGATTTCCACCATCAAAAGGCACACGAAAAAAAGATTAAGCTCCTCGAAAACACTGATATAATAACCAGAGGTGAGAATTAGCAATATAATAATCCAACTAATTAATTTCGATTTATTGTTATCCGTCATTTAATATTTAACATAATGTATTCTACAACATATTGATTAAGTCTATTCTGTCGGTTTTACTATTTTTTACGATTAGCTTCTTCATCTAACATTATTAAAGCAAAGACAGAATAATTGATAATATCGGCGTAATTGGCATCAACTCCTTCCGAAACAAAAGTTTTACCCTCATGATTTTCGATTTGCTTAATGCGTAAAAGTTTCATTAAAATAATATCGGTAAGTGAACTTATGCGCATATTTCGCCATGCTTCTCCATAATCGTGGTTTTTATCCTCCATCAAGGCTTTAGATGAATATATATGCTTATCGAATAATTTTACAGCTTGTTCCATTGACATTTCTATTTCCTCATCAGAACCCAATTCAAGCTGGATCAATGCTATAACGGAATAATTTACTATTCCGATAAATTCGGGTCTGATACCTTCGTTTATCTTTTGCGTTCCTTTTTCTTCAATGCTTCTTATACGGTTCGCCTTGATATAGATTTGATCGGTTAATGAAGCCGTTCGGAGAATACGCCATGCACTTCCATAATCTTTCATTTTCCGGATGAAGATATTGCGGCATATCCCGATGATTGCTTCAAACTGTCCTGAAGTTTTCTCCATAGTTTATGCTATATTTAATATTTGTAATTTCGCAAAGAAACAATTTTTAACTATTCAAATGGATTTTTTATCGGGTAAAAGTAAATCATTTTCGCCAAAATTTACATTGGATTGCAACGGCAAAATCCTGAGCCTTGAAAAACCTGTTGTAATGGGAATCCTGAATATTACTCCCGATTCATTTTATGACGGGGCAAAATTCGATACTGAAAAGGCCTGGTTAGCCCAGACAGAAAAAATGCTGAAAGAAGGAGCGGCTGTCATTGATATAGGCGCTGTTTCAACACGACCGGGGTCAGTAGAGATTGCTGAAGATAAAGAGCTTGAAATACTGCTGCCGGCTTTGTATTCAATACAAAAACATTTTCCCGAAGCAATTCTCTCTGTTGACACTTACCGGAGCAAGGTTGCCGAAATTGCGATCAGCAAAGGCGCTTTTATTATCAACGATATTTCAGGAGGAACTTTTGATGAGAAGATGTTCGGGACTGTTGCCAGGTTTAAAGCACCTTACATTATAATGCACATAAAAGGAACTCCAAAGAATATGCAGATTAATCCGCATTATAAAAATGTTGTTAAAGAAATAAAAGATTTTTTTTTCAGGCAATTAGAAAAATTGGCAAAACTTGGCGTTACTGACAATATCGTACTTGATCCGGGTTTTGGATTTGGAAAAACTTTGGAAGATAATTATAAGATACTATCCGGGCTAAAGTCTTTTTTAGAATTAGGGCATCCTGTTATGGCAGGTGTTTCACGTAAATC
>JAIORT010000427.1 GCA_021107975.1 Bacteroidales bacterium
CCTGCCTTCATAATTTTAAAAGTGCAAAATTAAACCTGCTCTCCATATTCTTGGTATATCATAATGCTGTGGATTAATCAGTTTTAACTGATATAAAGTTCTGTACGACTGGGGATCAATCTGATCATTTATTTCCTGCTGCCATTCAGGAGCAGAGAGATATCCGTCGTCATCGGGCTTTCCTGTTTTGGGATAGACATAAAACACATTTTTAAAATTAAACAGATTCTCAACCAACAGATATATATTTATACCGGAGCCGTTCTTCATATAAAATCCCTTTTCCAATTTCAGGTTAAACATATTGAAATTCGGGGTGTATTTTAATTGACGTTCCTCTATTTGATATTCATTTTTTTCTAAAGTAAAATAAGGAGTTCCTTTTCTGAACTGGTAAAAAATGCTGAGACCTAAGTCTTCCAGCACCTTCCAATTGCCCGAAACAGGCCCGATATAATCCCTGCCAATACCAAAGTTAAAACCGGCAAAAGAATTAATAATCAGGTCAGATGTTTCAGTAAAATTCGGATACTCACTAATATCATGTAGAAAAAAGAACTCACCGGTAATGAATTTGGTAACACTGATATTTAAGTTCAAACCGGATGTTTTAGGAGAAAAATAATTTAACGATCCGATAAATCCTTTATTAAAAATAGTGCTGTCATAATTTAGAATCGTTGTATAATCATGTGGATATGCACCTTTTATTCTCCCGAAATACTGGTAATTATATAATCCCGTTACAAAAAAACCGGCATCGGCAAAAAGCTGTTTAAAGATTTTTTGTTTTACCCCAATATTGAGCTTATATGTCCTGAGCGGTTTTAAATCGGGATTTGGAAATAAACTTAAATTATTGAACATCCAATACATGTCAGGACGAAATTCATTATAAAAGTTCGGATTTTGTGAATAGGAATTAAAGTTCGTATAGAAATTAGTGATGCGGTTAAGTGTATAATCAATATTAACCTGGGGGAGAAAATTTACTACCGGTTTATAATCCGTAAATGACATATCCGGGGTCCAACCGGGTTCTCCTAAATATATATCAGGGTATATTAAATAAGGAGAAACTCCAGAACCGACATTCAGATCATTAGGATCCATAATTTCCACACCATCTCTGTTATACCAGGTATCTCCATCGCGATATCCCGTAATATGAGTAGGGTCATTAATATTGTCAATATAAACCGCATAATCATTTCCAATATTTGACGGATGATTTACCGGGGTACCGGCTATCAGATTAATTTCACCGGCAGAATATATTTCCATCAACGAATATTTATCCTTTAAAACAGGCTGGTTGGCGTCATACCTGTCAATTCTCAAACCAACCGAAACATTGAGGTTCTTCCATGTAAATTGATCCTGAATATATCCTGAAAAATAAACCGGTCGGAAAGCATCTATTGACCAATCGGTAAAAAAATCATAAGGTCCGGGTTTGTTTTTCAGTTTATTCCCTGTGTAATCATATCCCTTGTATTGAACCAATCTGTGATACAGCAATTCTGTCGGGGAGAACATATCCAGCGAATAAAGTTCATCATTTAATTGGATGGTATGCATTACACCGTCTTTGTCGTAATAATCAATAGTGTTGTTAACCATATCATAAGAATCCGTCAGAATAAAATCAACCCCATCAATTGGCAGTCCTAATTTTTTTCGCAGATTTTTATCAAAATCAGATTGTACGATTGCATCATATACCCTGTAAAAAATAACCGTATCCTGGAAAACATTATTATTATAAACAGGAACCGGATTATTAATATCTAATTGTTGTATATGATAGTTTGTCATTCCGCGCATAGCTGACCATAATCCCATAGGATTCATCGAATAAAATCGTTTTATCTCTTTCATATATTCAAAACCCGCAGTAAAATGATGTGATTTATAATCAGCTTCGAAACGAAACATCCCCCGAATTTTCTCTTCGGCATTTTCCATATAATTAATACTAGCTACCAAATCTGCTCCGGGAACACTGGTGGAATAAGGCGATTGATCGCCGGGGCTGTTCCACAATCCATATACACCTGGCGGATTCTGACCATTAGTCAAACCTCCTGCTAACCACAGTTCATCCAAATTGTGTATTGATCCCGGTGAATAAAACTCATAAGCCTGTTCGGTAAATCTGGCTGCTTCAGGATTATAATTCAGGTTTTGAAAGGTATAAGCAGTATCATAGTCCCAACTGTTCAGCAGCCATACATTTTCATAAGGCTGCCCGTTAATATCAACATCACCCAATTCATAAGTTGGGGTTTTATAAGTCTGATACTTCCCAAGGTAACCATATTCAAAAAACCGGTCTTCATGCTTTTTGCTTTGTGTTCTGGCGTAATAGTTTGAGTATTGCAGATGTACATTATAACCAATGCTGAATTCATCCGAAATATTAATCTTATGTTCAAATTTCAGATAATTGTCAAAATTCCTGACGTATCTTTCAGGATTATTATCATAATTAAAAAGTGCATTATCAAAAATAAACCGGTCGGTATTTTGAATTTTTGTATAATTCCCTAAAGTCAGTTCAATGTTTTCTGTAACAGGGATTTTAATTTTGGCAAAAGAGTTCCATGAATTTTTTCCGGCATTCTTAGGGGTTTTACAAGTTATAATATCATCATACCGGACAAACTCGGCATTCATAAAAGTTCCACCCGATGGTAATCCTGTTGGGCGCAATGGATTATTTGCCAGATAAGTTAGAGTATCCGGGTTTACGTGATAACAATTTTCCCATATAGGATCCGTATTGTTTGTTTTATTATAACTGCCCGCAAGGTAAATAGTTAGTGATTTTTTATCCGAACCCTTTTTGCCAAAACGAACCGGAACACCTACGTTGAATTCTACATGGTCCTCTTTTAAAAAATTAACCAGATCTTTATAAAATTCAATATTGAAACTGAATTTATCTTCAACTTCCGAAGATTGGATATCAATAAATCCTCCGGCAGAATTTCCCATATAAATCGGAGAATTGATCCCGTAAAACCGGTACGAGCCAATGCTTCTGAACGGAAACTCATTTCCATCGCGCACCTGCATACCATCAATAAAAATATAATCTCCATCGGCTTCTATTCCATAATAAAACATCCGGTTGCCTTTCAGGTAGTATGCTGAAGGTGTAGTCAGACTTGCTGATTTCACCGTTCGGAACGGTCGGTTTTTTAAATCACTGAATTTTAATGAATGTTGATAAAAAATTTCATTTTGTAAGGAATCGTTCTCTGTTGTATCTTGAGGGACATTGTTATCCTGTGCTGATGTTTTAAGGATTGATATAAACAGCAAACACAAAACAAACACACCCCAAAAAGCAGATTTGTTTTTCATTTAAAGGATGTTTTGAATTAACAAATAAAAAAAAGATTATCAAAAGTATTAAAAAATACTTTTGATAATCTTTTTAAGTAAAATAAAGGGAAATGTTTTAAAGCAGAGTGTTATTCTTCCGGTTCTCTCAGCTTAATTAAAGCATCAGCCATTTCTTCATATTCAGGACCTTCGGCTAAATTGCATAAAGTCTTGATTTCAGCTGCATACTCATCAAAACCTAATTGTCCTGCCCAAACGGCTGCTCTGCATTTAATTTGATATTGCGAATCCTTAAAGGATCTCTTAATAACCTTTGATTTCGATTTTGTGTCAAAATCAGTTGCAAGATATAGATTCAGCGAATTATACCTTACAAAGCTGTTTTTATCATTAAGAAAATTTGCATATTCTTCCTTAAAGCTTAAAATAAATTCATCCTGAACTACTTCATAAGTATCAATTAAACTTGCAAGACATGCTAAAATGTTTTGCTTAACCTCGGGTGCTGTTTCCATGTCATCCAGAATCTTCTTTAAGTTATTAACACTTAACTTATCTTTATAATTGATAAGAATGTTGCAAATCAAAGAAAATTTTTCATTTTCCAGCTCATTCCCTGTAGCCCAACGGATATGGCGTAGAAAAACATATCTGATTTTGCTCGGAACATCAAAGCTTTCCATATTAATTAGCACTTTAGTTATTAATTGTGCTTCCTCAATATCACCGTTAATCATTCTTCCAATCAATGGATCAATTCCTTTTGTAATTTTTTGTTTGCCTATCACTCTTATCAGGGTTTCTACTTCACTTTCAACTGAGGTTGAGAAAAGATTAGCGACTATCTGATCTGATAACGAGTTTAAGTTCATATCTTTTACTGCCAAAGCTGCAGCACTTCTCACTCCTGCATCCTTGTCTTTTAACTTACTTGACAGAAAAGCTTCTATGGTTTTTTGGTCAAAGTTTGAAAACTTCAGTTCATTGATGGCTTTAATCTTTTCTGCAGGATTGGTATTGTTTAGCAATACTTGTAATTCATCATCGGTATGAACTCTGAAAGATAACATTTCAACATCCTGGCTCATGATTAGTTCAGCAGCAGCCTGAAAGGTGTATCCATAATGAAATTTTACTAAAGCTGATAAATCCATTGCCCAGGATCCACACGCATTGGCAACCTCCGGCACAACAGATATTGTAAACGATTTGGTTCTTCCCGGTTCAATTTTCAGAAGAGGTTTTGCCATAATATAAGAAGTATCTGATTTTGCAGAAACATTTACTGTAAAATCAGAAATCGGATCAGGAACCCAAAGCTTGGGTTCACAATTGAAATTACCGAAGTTAACCTGGCTGATTGCACCAATTTTATCAATAAAAATAGTGTAATCATTTTCATTTTCAAAAGTTAATTCAAAAGTAAATGTGTTTTTGTCAAATTTACTTTTTACCAGGGTTTGCGTAAACAAATCTGCACAAAACAGATTTATTATCGCGATCAAAAAAAGAGTCTTTAATTTTACCATGTCGATCAATTTAATTTAGGTTATATGATTACTTTGCATAATTGTTTAAGTCATAATTATTCGTTTTACTTAAAAATGAGATTTTTGTTTCAAAATTGGAAACTGTACAAAAATTGGACTTACCTTACCTTTATTTACTGCTAATATATATAAATATATTTAATAAAAAAAATTATTTTTATTTTTTTCGCAAAATGATATACAATTTTCAATTATACACATTGTCCCTGTAATAAAAAGTAATTATATTTTTTTTCAAACATTCTTTCCAATATTTGCTTTAATCTATACCTTTGGGGCTTCAATTTAAAATTTCAATATATAAATATGACAGATAATAATTTTAACCCGGAAAAAAATTATCAGCAAACAAAACAAGAAATTGGCTATATCAATCGAAAAGAGGCAACTCAGGAAACATACAATAAAATAGGTTTTATGTCGGGTTTGGAAGTTCATCAGCAATTAAAAACCAGGCATAAACTTTTTTGTAATTGTCCGGCAGGAATATATCAAAAACTCGAGGAATATGATGCGGAGGTCATAAGGCACATGCGCCCTACTCTCAGTGAATTAGGGGAATATGATGGTACTGCATTGATGGAGTTTAAAACCAGGAAAGAAATAGTATATCACCTGTCAAACGATTCGGCATGTACTTATGATATTGATGATACTCCCCCGTTTGCAATCGACAAAGAGGCTTTGGCAATTGCCATAAGAATATCCCTTTTATCAAAATTAAATATTGTTGGAGAGGTTCATATTACACGTAAGCAATACTTAGACGGGAGCATACCTACCGGATTCCAGCGAACAGGAATAATAGGTGTGGAAGGTGAAATTAATTTAAAGCATAAAAAAATCAGGTTGATTCAGTTGAGTCTTGAGGAGGACTCATGCCGTGAAGTATCTGATATCGGACACGTACGTGTTTTTCGAACCGACCGTTTGGGAATGCCCCTTATTGAAACAGTTACTTATCCCGATTGTGTTAACCCGGATGAAGTAAAAGAAACATGTGATTATATTAGATTCCTAAACAGGAGTACCGGTTTGGTGAGAACCGGAATTGGTGCCGGAAGAGAAGATGTGAATGTTAGTTGCCGCGGTGGTTCGAGGGTGGAAATAAAAGGAGTAGCACATACCAAATGGATACCCGAACTAACGCACAATGAGGCTTTCAGACAATGGGCATTGTTAAAAATAAGGGATAAACTTAAAAGTAAAGTTAAAGATATTAATAAATGGAAGATAAATCATCTGGAATTAAATAACAGGGCTTTCAAGTTTCAAAATGAATTTTTAAAAGAAGCATTATTAAATAATCAAAGGATTGTTGTTGTTAACCTTCCCGGGTTTAAAGGTATTCTTTCTCATTTTACCCAGCCCGGAAAAATGTTTGCAAACGAAATCGAAGAACGTTTAAAAGTAATTGCCTGCCTCGATAAACCGTTTATGTTCCATTCTGAAGAATTCAATCCTTCTTTTAATAATAAAGAATTTGATGAAATTACCACTTCGTTAGATCCGGTTGAGGATGATGCTCAGATTATTTTTTGGGGACCGGAAGAAGATATTCAAACCGCCCTTGAAACAATAGAAGAAAGATGCGGGATGGCATTTGAAGGAGTTCCTAACGAAACCCGCAAATCATTTGAGGATGGCACAACAATCTTTGAAAGAGTTTTGCCAGGCGCCGACAGAATGTATCCTGATACTGATACAGCGCCCATTCCTCTTCCGAATGAGTATATTGAAGAATTGAGTGAAAATTTGCCTGCGGATATTATCGACATGTATCATCAATTGCAGGAATGGAAAATACCGGAGGATACTTACACTTATATTTTCAGCAAGAACCTCTATCCAATAATTGAAAGAATAATAAACGAATTAAACATCGATCCTGTTTTTACAGGTACTTTCTTCGGGCACACCCTGAAATATGTGGAAGGACATTATGAACCTGCGGAAGCATTTAATTATAAAATCATTTACGCTATGTTCAGGTATCTGCAACAACAAAATATTGATATTGAACTGGCGAAAAGAATGCTCCCCGTTGTTTATGAGTTTCCAAAATTAGATTTTGATTCGGTATTGGAAAGCATCAATTTTAAAAAAATGCCAAAAGAAAGAATTCTCTCTCATATCCCCTTTTTGAAGAAAAAATTTGCAGAGATAAGAAGGTCGGACAAAATACAGAACGAAGGCAACTGGCTCATGGGAGAGTTAAGGAATGAAGCAACAGGTAATTTATCCTTAAAGGAATTATCTGAAAAAATTATTAATGACAAATGAACAACTTATAACTTTTAACAAATAACTTATAACCCATATCAATCATGACACAAAATTTTTTCCAGGGATATAAAGGTGATTCTCTAAAGATATTGCAAAAATATAACGTGAGGGTCTGGGGGCAGGCTGTAATTAAAACAACCCGTGGCAAGTTTGAAGGCACTGTGTTGCCCAGGGCAGAAAATGATGATGAGCAGCATATAGTTTTAAAAATTCCGACAGGGTATAATGTCGGTATTGACATATCCACTATCACCGACATGAAAGAAACTGGATATAAAAAAGCTAATTATAAAATTCCGGAGAAAGAATTTCCTTATACTCCGGGGCTTCCAAAAGTTAAGTTATTTGGTACTGGCGGTACAATAGCATCCAGACTCGACTATCGTACAGGAGCCGTTATTCCTGCTTTTTCACCAGGCGAACTGTATGGCGCCGTACCCGAACTGGCTGACATTTGCAATCTGATAACCGAAAAGGTTTTTGCAGTATTCAGCGAGAATATGGGTCCCAGACAATACATTTCCCTTGCTAAAGCCATTGGCAAAGAAATTGAAAATGGCATTGATGGGATTGTTATCGGACATGGAACCGACACCTTGCATCACACCGGAGCGGCTTTAACATTTATGGTTCAAAATTCACCGGTTCCAATTATTTTGGTTGGCTCACAGCGCTCATCTGACAGACCCAGCTCTGATGCAGCCCTTAACCTGATGCATGCCATGCACGCTGCCGGTCATTCCGATATTGCCGAGGTAATGGTTTGCATGTTCGGACCAACATCCGACGAATACGGGCTACTGCATAAAGGCACCAGGGTGAGAAAAATGCATTCATCTTATCGTTCTACTTTCAGAACAATTGGCGATACTCCGCTTGCAAGAGTGAGCAGAAAAGAAATCATGCCCATCAAAAAAAATTATAAACCCCGCAGAAAGGACAGGGATGTGAAAATAATGCCTTATTTCAGCGATAAGGTTACAATGTTTTATTATTACCCGGGAATGAAACCGGATACTCTTGACATGCTTGTGGATGCGGGATACAAGGGCATAATTATCGTTGGGACTGGACTCGGACACGTGAATAAAGAGTTATACCCTGCCATTGAAAGGGCTAAGGCAAAAGGTGTACACATGTATATGACCCTGCAAACTATATGGGGATACGTG
This sequence comes from Bacteroidales bacterium, assembly GCA_021107975.1. Lineage (GTDB taxonomy): Bacteria > Bacteroidota > Bacteroidia > Bacteroidales > JAADJA01 > JAADJA01. The sequence goes on from JAIORT010000427.1 coordinate 8,363, forward strand.
CACATGTTTGTTTACGATACCGGACGGGATATGATGGCAAAAGGGATTATCCCGGCTGGCAACATGCTGCCTGAAGTGGCATGGGTGAAACTTAGCTGGGCTTTAGGACAGACTGATGATCCTGAAGAAGTAAAGAAAATTATGCTTACACCTGTTAACGATGAAATAACGGAGCGTGAACCTTATAACGGCTACCTGGTTTACCAGGGAGGCGTCCCCGCAGTGGAAGATTTTGTTAAGAATGTGCATAAGTAAAGAAGCAAGAGTATCTTTCGTCTATTTATCCAATGTTTACATCTGTTTATTTATCAAGGATGATTTTCCCCACCTTAGGGGTGAATTGAAACAATTGAATGTCTGCAACACTTTTTATAATAAAATTAAATATTTTAAACAATTATTGCTAATTTGCTTATTCTTTGCGGCTTAGCCCCCGAAAGTTTTCGGGATTGCGTGAGATTTTAGGAATAATGCAGGATAAAACAAAATTGTATTATACAAAATTGTATTATACATAATTGTATTGCTTTGTTGCCGGAAGCAATTATCCCAATGGATATCTAATTGGTCGTAATAGTATGGATTGCGGGAAATTGAATTTAAAAAAATTTACACAAACTTCTCAATCAAATCCATCAGTCTGTGCGAATAGCCCACTTCATTATCGTACCAGGCAATCACTTTTACCAGTTTATTTTTTTCTCCCAGCACGGCTGTTAATCCGGCATCAAATATAGCAGAGTGCGGATTGCCGATAATATCCATCGAAACGATAGGGTCTTCGGTATATTCCAATAAACCTTTCATTGTTGTTTCCGAAGCCTCTTTAAAAGCCAAGTTAATCTCTTCAACACTTGTACATTTTGATAGCGTACAGGTAAGGTCGGTTAACGAGCCATCCGGCACGGGAACACGGATACCTGCACCGCCGAGGTCTTTTGCAAGGTGGGGAAATATTTTTGTCGCTGCTTTTGCCGCGCCGGTTGTAGTCGGAACAATAGAGTATGCAGCAGCACGCCCCCTGCGTAAGTCCTGATGAGGTCCGTCAAGTATATTCTGATCACGTGTGTAGGAATGAACCGTGGTAATAAATGCCCTTTGAATACCCCATTTATCATCCAGAACCTTTATTAAAAGTGCAGCATTGTTTGTAGTGCACGAAGAATTGGAAATAACCACATCGTTTTTATCAATCAAATGATCATTCACACCAAGAACGATAAACTGAACTCCATCGCTTTCACCCTTTGCCGGGGCAGAAATAATGACCTTACGTGCGCCTGCCTCAACATGTTTTAAGGCATCTTCCTTTTTAGTGAACATTCCGGTAGATTCAATTACAATATCTATATTCAAGTCTTTCCAGGGCAGCTTTACCGGATTTTCTTCCTTTAAAATCCTGATCTTTTTTCCGTTTACTTCAAGGTAATCCGAATTCGATTTTACCTCTCCCTGAAACCTCTTATGAACTGAATCATATTTCAACAGATGAGCCATTGTATAAGGCTCCATAATATCGTTGATGGCAACTATATCAAAATTGTCCTTATCGTGTGCCACTCTGAAAAATATTCTTCCTATCCTCCCAAAGCCGTTTATTGCTATTCTTGTTTTTGACATATTTTCTTCTATTATTCAAATATTTATGTTCCCCTTATTTCCTGTATTTCCCTTATTTCCCTATTTCCCTATTTCCAACAATCCATTCCTCTCATCCGGCAAATTTATAATTATTTTACTTTCGCCTTCATTAAGAATTATTATTTTTGGCAACCTTTAAAAAGTTAGTTCAATAATTCAACAATTCAATAATTCATTAATTCAACAATTCAATAATTCAACAATTCAAAACATGGAACACATAAAAGAATATATCGAAGCAAACAAAGACAGGTTTCTAAAAGAATTATTCGAACTGATAAGAATTCCTTCTATCAGTTCCGAATCGGAGCATAAACAAGACATGGTCAAAGCTGCCGAATACTGGAAAGAGACTATTTTAAAAGCCGGAGCCGACAAGGCAGAAGTGATGTCCACAGAAGGCAACCCCGTGGTTTATGGTGAAAAAATTATCGATCCGGATGCCCCAACCGTATTAGTTTACGGGCATTATGATGTGATGCCTGTCGATCCGATAGACTTATGGAAAATTCCGCCTTTTGAACCCGAGATCAAGGATGGTAAGATATGGGCTCGTGGCGCAGATGATGATAAAGGACAGGCATTCATGCATGCGAAAGCATTTGAATTTATGGTAAAAACCGATTCGCTTCCCTGTAATGTAAAATTTATGATTGAAGGTGAAGAGGAAGTTGGTTCGGTTAGTTTGGGAAAATGGTGTGCGGATAATAAAGAAATGCTGAAAGCCGATATTATTCTCGTTTCCGATACAAGCATGATTGCCGAGGATATACCTTCTATAACAACCGGATTACGTGGGCTGGCTTACTGGCAGGTGGAGGTTACCGGACCGAATCGTGATCTTCATTCAGGGCTTTTCGGTGGCGCAGTTGCCAACCCGATCAATGTCCTGTGTAATATGATTGCGCAAATGACAGATGAAAACGGAAAAATAACAATACCCGGATTTTATAACGATGTATCAGAGGTATCTGAAGAAGAAAGAGCTATGCTTTCTAAAGCCCCTTTCGATGAGGAAGAATACAAAAAAGCAATAGACGTTAAGGAACTTGCCGGTGAAAAAGGGTTCATAACTACCGAAAGAACCGGTATCCGTCCTTCATTCGACGTGTGCGGCATCTGGGGTGGTTATACCGGCGAAGGAGCCAAGACTGTGCTTCCCTCAAAAGCTTTTGCTAAAATTTCTACCCGCCTGGTACCTGATCAGGATCACAAGAAAATTGCTCAACAATTCAAAGAACATTTTGAATCTATTGCCCCGGCTTGCGTGAAAGTTGAAGTTACTTCTTTACACGGCGGGCAGGGATATGTTTCGCCCATTGACATGACTGCATACAAAGCTGCTGAAAAAGCCTACACCGAAACTTATAGTAAAAAACCCGTGCCGGTACGTAGCGGTGGAAGCATTCCTATTATCTCCACCTTTGAAGAAGTTTTAGGGATAAAATCTATCCTGATGGGATTCGGGCTGGAATCGGATGCAATTCATTCGCCAAATGAAAACTATCCTCTTAACCAGTTTTTTAATGGCATCCAAACTATTCCGTATTTCTATAA